>CAYTZW010000012.1:0-35183 GCA_964442785.1 uncultured Erysipelotrichaceae bacterium | reverse complement strand
CTCGACCCCACAGGTGCCAGTGATTTTGATTTCATCACCGACCCCCAAAAACCCCAGAAAATTTAAAGAACCTTATTTTGCATATATTTTAATCTTTATTTTTGACAAAAAAACTCAATTAAGAAGGCAAGTAGCTTTCTAGTAAAAAACACATAGTTTTAATGACTTTTTTTGTAAAACAATCTTTACTATATTATTTTTCTACCTTTTTTATTGATAATAAATAAATTGTTGATTAATACTTTAAAAAATGATATTATTACTATAGTGCCTATGAAAATAGTGGCTGGTATCCTTTAACAGGGATGGAGTAACTCAACAATTATTTATTGTTGAGTTTTTTATTTTAGTATTTAACTTTTTAAACTTTAGAATTCAAAACAAGTACCTTATATGCTTTAAATTACACTACTCTCAAACGAAATTGAACCTTTAACAAATAGTAATAATGTACCTTATATGCTTTAAATTACACTACTCTCAAACGTAGAACTTTGGCAATTCTTCTTTCAAAAAGTACCTTATATGCTTTAAATTACACTACTCTCAAACGGAATTGAAGAAGTAGCATTTAAAGGTAAAGTACCTTATATGCTTTAAATTACACTACTCTCAAACTAATTTGTCGAGCTTTAAAAAATTGTTTTTGTACCTTATATGCTTTAAATTACACTACTCTCAAACTAAAAAATAATAAATATTATGTTTGTGGGAGTACCTTATATGCTTTAAATTACACTACTCTCAAACAATTAAGTCAGACAATGAAGATATAGGACCGTACCTTATATGCTTTAAATTACACTACTCTCAAACCCAAACATACTCTTGATTTTGTAAGGCCTTGTACCTTATATGCTTTAAATTACACTACTCTCAAACCACAAGTTGTAACACCTGACAACGCTGAAAGTACCTTATATGCTTTAAATTACACTACTCTCAAACAGACGCACCTGTCATTACAGGTCCTGAACAGTACCTTATATGCTTTAAATTACACTACTCTCAAACATTATACTACCATAATTTTACACTGTCAATGTACCTTATATGCTTTAAATTACACTACTCTCAAACTGAAAGAAGACTGGGATTATCAATTAATTCGTACCTTATATGCTTTAAATTACACTACTCTCAAACTAATGGAAGATTATATCCTTGGGATGTTGTGTACCTTATATGCTTTAAATTACACTACTCTCAAACGATAATCGAGATGAGTTTTTCGCCTTTGGCAGTACCTTATATGCTTTAAATTACACTACTCTCAAACTGACCATCCCATTAGTTCTACAGGGTCTACGTACCTTATATGCTTTAAATTACACTACTCTCAAACAACTCCTGGCGTATTTGCCAATTTCCAGAAGTACCTTATATGCTTTAAATTACACTACTCTCAAACTTAGGTAATACCCCACCTACCAATACATCAGTACCTTATATGCTTTAAATTACACTACTCTCAAACAGAAAGTAATAAAACAATAGATGAATTATTAGTACCTTATATGCTTTAAATTACACTACTCTCAAACTTCTTCTTTTTTGATGTCCCGTAAATTGTCAGTACCTTATATGCTTTAAATTACACTACTCTCAAACGGGTAAAAGAGTTCGTAAATTTAAAAGAGGGTACCTTATATGCTTTAAATTACACTACTCTCAAACGAATAATGCCAATCTTCAAAGAAATCTATAGTACCTTATATGCTTTAAATTACACTACTCTCAAACTAGTCCACTATAAATCAAAAAAATATTATAGTACCTTATATGCTTTAAATTACACTACTCTCAAACTTACATTTTCCTCAAGAGGGGCAGTACTTTGTACCTTATATGCTTTAAATTACACTACTCTCAAACTAACCTCGTTAACATATACGTTTAATGCTGGTACCTTATATGCTTTAAATTACACTACTCTCAAACATTGAAATCAAGTGAAGTTATAAATTCAGGGTACCTTATATGCTTTAAATTACACTACTCTCAAACTCCAAATACAACCTGTAATTGTAAATAGCCGTACCTTATATGCTTTAAATTACACTACTCTCAAACTTAGATTGCCCGTTTGTTACTGCTTTCCCAGTACCTTATATGCTTTAAATTACACTACTCTCAAACGGTTGCTATCATGATTATGGTTCCGCACCTGTACCTTATATGCTTTAAATTACACTACTCTCAAACTATCAATCTTAGAGAATTGCACCAAAGAAGGTACCTTATATGCTTTAAATTACACTACTCTCAAACAATGCAGAACCTATATTAAGAGAAATGTTTGTACCTTATATGCTTTAAATTACACTACTCTCAAACTGGTCTTCATCCAACTCTCCCACTAATCTAGTACCTTATATGCTTTAAATTACACTACTCTCAAACATAGAATTATTAATATATGCTTTTCCTTTAAGTACCTTATATGCTTTAAATTACACTACTCTCAAACATTCCTCTATATCTCTCTTTTTTATTTCTACGTACCTTATATGCTTTAAATTACACTACTCTCAAACGCAATCGTACCTCTAACGTTAGATATTCCGGTACCTTATATGCTTTAAATTACACTACTCTCAAACACACTTAACATTATTCTTACACTTTCCCCTTGTACCTTATATGCTTTAAATTACACTACTCTCAAACAGGGTGGTTTTATGCAAACCTTTAAATATGGTACCTTATATGCTTTAAATTACACTACTCTCAAACTGATAATGAACGCTACTAAATTAAATGAAAGTACCTTATATGCTTTAAATTACACTACTCTCAAACAAACTCATATATTCGCCGTATGTAGCTACCGTACCTTATATGCTTTAAATTACACTACTCTCAAACTCAGTTAACACATTATTTAATAGCACTAGAGTACCTTATATGCTTTAAATTACACTACTCTCAAACTTCCTTCCACTGCAGGAACTTATAAAATTAGTACCTTATATGCTTTAAATTACACTACTCTCAAACAAGAAGTTGTTAACTATAACAGATGATGTTGTACCTTATATGCTTTAAATTACACTACTCTCAAACTATAATTGGTGATGTTCAATTAACAAATACGTACCTTATATGCTTTAAATTACACTACTCTCAAACTGGTTTAAATAAGAATGGCGATGATTGTTAGTACCTTATATGCTTTAAATTACACTACTCTCAAACCAATTGTTCCATTGTAATAACTATATTCTTGTACCTTATATGCTTTAAATTACACTACTCTCAAACCTCACTATAAATCAAATAGGAAAAGTTGATGTACCTTATATGCTTTAAATTACACTACTCTCAAACCTCAAATATATATTCAAGAATAGACAGCTTACGGCATATAAATCAAAGCATAATATATTTTGTACATTCATTATATTAACATATTTGACACAAATCTTCATCTATTATTATAGTTTTATTTACTTCAAATGGTTTATAATGCCCTGAAATATTAAATAAACAAATATTCATATATTCAAGATCTTTCCTTATCAGTTCATATTCTTCGAAAGTAATAAAATCGAACAAATTCAATACAAATAAGATTTTTATATCATTATTAATTTTCATATTTTTTACATAGTTGACAAAATCTTCTTTAAATGATTTTTTATCATAAGCACATTTTAATGATGCTATATTAAATATATCAGCAAATGAAATATCCGAGTTATACTCTAATTTCATTTCATATGACTGAGAAATTTTATCTAGCAAAGTTATAATATTAGAATTTATCTTTGCAAGTATAATCCTTTCATCATCTCCTATATAATCGTGTTCAATATTTTTATATGTTGTTATTATTGTTTTTTTTGTATTCAAATTCAAATCAAAAATATCAGTTATGAAATATGATTCCTTTCCAATATCAAGTAATTTATCTTGATATAAAATAAGTTCATCATTATTTCCTTCTTTAATGTTATTGATAATCTTATATAGATTTTTTGGATTTTCAAAAACAAGATTATATACGAATCCCGCTTCTATTATAAAATTATAATTTATTCGCTTAAATCTTAAAGTTTTCATAATTCTGTAATCCTTTCATCAGTATTTAAAACATCAGTAAATTGTTCTCCAACAATAAAGCTTATCTCGGAAAATTGTTTTTCAGTTACAGTAAGTATGGCTACACTACCCTCATTAGGAGCAACCTTTGCCACTAAAGTTTCAATAGATTTTGCCATTCTAGAATCAGCACATAGTCTTAGATACACAGATTCTTGCAACATATAAAAACCTAGTTTTTTTATATCTTTAACAAAATTAGCATATGCTCGTCTTTGAGATACTTTTACAACAGGTAAATCAAAAAATAATATTAATCTCATATATCTATAACTCATAATCAATAAATTCGATTGATCCTTTTTCATTTTTTAATACATTCAAAATGTTTTGAACATAAAGTTTTATCGCATTTTCCAAATACATTTCTTGGTTTTTGAATTTCACTTTATTATTCAACATATATGATAATTCCTTTTTAAAATTATCATCATCTAATTTTCCATTTATGACATATGAATCAACATAAGGTCTAATAGGTTCTATAAGATCACAGGAAAGATTAAATGGATTAGTTTCACCAATGTGGTGAATACCTATTTCTGTTAAATAGCCATAGCATTTAATTTCTCTATTAATAGAACTTAATATAATTGAATATCCATAATCCAAATATTTATTAATAGGACAATCTTTATTCCTTGAAAAATCATTGCCAAACAAGGCATTAAAATAGACTTTTGCAGCGTGTCCTTCTCTATTTGTTGTATCTCCAATGTGTACTTCTTTACTATAATTCATTAATTTTTCATAAGCATCTTCGTTTATTTTCTTTAAATTATTTGCTTGATTAGTGATTTTTCTAATTATCAAATCTTTCCATAGCTTATCTTTTAAAGCAGTATTCCAACCTGTTTGAATACAAATCTTTTTATATGAATCATTTGTACCATATATAGGTAATAATTGGGATTGAGGGTTGTGCTTTCCGTCACAAAACACAACCCTTATATTTCTATCCATTAAAGCAGATAATAAAGCCGTCGTAATTGACACCTCTGTAGAATGTATTATTAAAGATGATATTTCATCTAAAAGTATTCTAGTTTCAGTTTCATTTCTACATACAAGATAGTTTAATGAATATTCCAGCTTACACCTATTTTTGATAATAATAGTTCTAAATGCCATTATTTATTACTCCATATCACTTTTGTATAATATCCTGTTATTGATTCAGAAATTATTTCAAT
Organism: uncultured Erysipelotrichaceae bacterium; assembly: GCA_964442785.1. Taxonomy (GTDB): domain Bacteria; phylum Bacillota_I; class Bacilli_A; order RFN20; family DUOF01; genus SIG223. The sequence goes on along the minus strand of CAYTZW010000012.1, from coordinate 29,886 downwards.
AGAGGAAACAATTTTTTTATTTATGCGTAATTCACCTGCATTTGTAGCACCGCCAATTAATTTAAGATTAGATGTTTCTCTATTACATTTTGTGATCTTCAGCATTTCATAAAGTACTAAACACATTTGATGTAAAGAAAGATTTAAAAATTTAATTTTTGTTTCTTCATTATTAATAAATTTGTACATATTAACAAAACTAGATATTCCTTTATAGATTGTCTTATCTAATTGCTTTTCTATTGCTTCATACATAATTTTACATTCTTCTTTTGTAATTTTTAAAATTTTGTGAGTCTTTCTAGATTGACTGATAATATATTCACTTGCATCTTTATCAACTTTTTCTTCTTTTAAATTTACCATTTTACTTATTTTTCTAATAAGAGAAAGTTCATTACAAGACCATTTAGCTTCATATAAATTTTTTATTAGACATCGACTATCACTATTTCCTGTTATTGCAAATTTGCTAGAATTCAATTTAATTACAGTATTAATTTTCAATTCATCTACAAGTATTTTTGGTTCTACTAATTCTAATTTTTCTAATATATAATTAAATTTCTTTTGACTATCATTTCCATACATAGTAGGAATAGCCTCTAAAGATATTTGTTTATGTCCTTTTTTATCAATTGATTCCACTAAACTATAATATCCAAATGACAAATCTGAATAGCCACCATATTTTTCAGCTAAAAGTCCCTTTTTCTTTTCTAAAAGATTTCCATTTTTATATTCACTTGCTTTCTTTAAACCTACTTTTTTAAATAACACTGCTTTTTTGTATGATCTTGTAGTAACCATAATATCAAACTTCGTATTTATTTGGTCTTTTGTTTTCAATAAAGTAGCATTATTTTTATAATCCCATACTATATTTTCTTCCTTATCTAATACAGGTTTTTTATCAATTTTTTCATCATTATCAAAAATTCTAGAAATATTAGTTGTCTTTTTCTTAGTACTATCATTTGTGTCTAAATTTTCTTGTATCCATTTACTGATTTTTTCTTCTACATACATATTTTTTTGACCTTCTTTTGTTGTGTAATCAAAATATGTATGTACCATTCTACCAACTACCACATTTAAATAAGCATCGTGAGCGTGATGATAATTATTAGCATCTCTACATTTCAATATGTCATATTTTTGTCTAAAATCAGATACATTTTCTGCTTTGGATAACACCACTAAAGGATTTGTACCAGTTTTATTTGCGTGATAATTAGATATCAAATTCATTAATGCTTTAACGCTTTGACTAGTATAAACAAGTTGTCTATTAACAAATCCCATCAATTCTTCACTTGTTAAGCTTTCTCTTCTCAATAATCTATCTTTTTTATCATCACTTATAAAATTCTTTTTATTAAGCATCTTTATATATTCAATTTGATTTTTACTATTATCAAACTTAGTAAAAGGAACTGGATAAATGTCACTCTTATTTCTATTAGCAGAACTTAAAACTAAAACTTTATTGTTCATACTATCATCTTTGATTAAGCATTGAGGAATAATATGATCAATATCATAATCATCAGATTTTAATACAGTTTCTAAATCTAAAGGTTTTCCCGTATAAACACACTTACCAAGTTGAGTAAAATACAAAAATACTCTGTCACTATTAAATATTGAAGGGTCTGTTTTATATCTTAACTCTAATTCTTTTTTCAATTCTTCTGATACAAAATCTTTTGCCTCAGTATACAATTTTTTGATTTTTTTGTACCTAGAATCAGTTCTACTCTTTTCAGCTTTATTAGTTCTAGTAGTTTCAATATAAAATTCATCAATAGGATGATTAACAATCTTTTCTAATTCTTCTATAATCTTATATGCCTGAATTAAAGGTCTTTTCATTCCTGGAGAAACATATAATTCATTCACATAACTTTCTAAGCTTTGATTGTATAAATTTGGACATTCTTTTTCATTACGTAAATCAATAGCTGCTCCAAAGCCTAATTCTTTTTTATTCAATAATTCCATTAAATTATAATTAGAATTATGTAAATGTGTTAATAAATTATCTGGTAATAATTCACCATTTTTATCAACCCCTTGAAGTAATAATAATTGTCTAGATAACCTACCATATTTTTTATAAGTGAAGCCTTTAATTCTTTTTCTAATTTCAGAATCCTCTATACCATATTCATTAATAAGTCTTTGTTCTAAAATTTTCTTATCCTCGAATATAACAATATCTTTAATAATATTTTCAATGGTATCAATATTATTTTTCACATAATCCAAACCATATAAATTTGAAAAATCTATTAAAGATGCTAATGATGCATTTAATTCTTCTAATTGTTTTCCAGAAGCTGTAGTTATATCTACATTCTCACCATATTTTCCTTTAAACCAATCTAGTAATATTTTTTTAGTTACTTTTCGATGTTTTAAGTAAACTTCTCTAAGTATCTCATCTTTTTGCTCAACCGTGATAAAAGTCCCATTTATCCTTATTTTATTTAATTCTTGTAAAACGCAATAATAGGAAAAATAAATTGAATTTTTAGGTAAGCAATAGCAATCAAATCCGTGCAAATATTCACATTTACTTTGCATTCTTTGAATAAACTCTTTTTCAGTTTCGTACATATTAACAACTTTAGAAATGTTCCAAGGTTTAATCTTCTCATTAGAGTATCTCTTTATCCACGCAAATTTACTATTACTATTTAAAGGTCCAACATAATATGGAATTTTATATTTAAGAATAGATATAATTTTATCTTTCACATTTCCATATTCATCTTCAGCATTCAAAAAATCATAGTATTTTGATTGAGTTTCTAATATCTTTTTCATCTCAATTTCATTTAATTGATGTGGAAAAACACCATTATCAGCAGAATTTAATCTTGGAAGATATTCATAGGCAGACATTTTATCATTTATCTCTTTTAAATATCCTTCTGATTTATCTGTTATTTCTAAAGTTTTTCTTAAGAATTTATAAAACTCATCTTGCTTACAATGTTCTAATCTAATTCCTTCACCATTAGTTCTATTTAGCCCAACATAATGAGCGTAATTATGAGGATTGTTTGTACTTGTGTCTCTAAATATCGCAAAATATTTATCGCTGTAATTTTCTTTAACATATTTCTTTAACATTTGTAATTCTTCGTGGTGTCTTGCATGTCTTTTAACCATTGCCATAGATAAATACTTTTCATCACCTAAAAGTTTTCCTAAAAGCAAGAAATCATATAATTTTTTACATTCAAGTAAAATGTTAAGTTTAGTTTCTTCACTTTCAAAAGAAGATTTTAGGTTTTCAATAATTTCTTCATAGTTTTCTTTTTTACAGTCTATTGAATCTTTAATGTCTCCTAAGTCTGAATCTTTAGGTAAAACTTTACCAACTAATTTAATACTTCCACCGCAAATAAGAGGAATAATGACATCTTTATTGAATTTATTATTGCTATCATCTGTTAATATTTTACTAAACTCCTCTTTCTTTTTGCTAATACCTTTAGTTTCAACATTTATCTTTTTTAATTCTTCAAAAATAGAATCATTAAATTTTAAAGTCGAATAATTTTCCTCTGAACTATCGTCCAATGACATTATTAAATCATTAATATTTCCAATTATTTCCTTTGCGTCATCTTTATTTAAAGGCTTAAAATCTCCTTCAAACAAAAAATGTCCTCTATATTTAATCATATGTGCTAATGCTAAATATATTAATCTTAAATCTTCTTTTTGATTACTCTCTAATAAGTATTTTCTTAAATGATATATAGTAGGAAATCTATCATAATAAGTCTTATCATTAAAGTCTTTTTCTATGAATAGAGTATATTTATTATTTTCCGTTCTATCATCTTTATGTAACATAGATTCATCTAGTCTTTGAAAAAATGTCCTATCTAGTTGACACATTTCTTCATCAAATAAATCTCTTAATAATACTATTCTTTCTTTTCTTCTTTGTAGCCTTCTACGTTCGTTCCTATGTGTTCTTCTTTCTTTACAATTTTTTGCTTCTTCAAAAAGCCTAACTCCCCATAAAGATTTTCCATTCTTTTTTATAACATTATTATTCTCATCTGTTAAACACCAACCAACAGAGTTAGTACCTAAATCCAATCCTAGTAAATATTTTTTGTTCATCACTTGACACCCTCCAAACTTTGTTTTAATATATAAGTGTAGTTTATATGCTTTAAATTACATTACGAGTTCAAATAACAGTTTACTTAACCCATAGTTCCTATGTAGGAACCTTTTTTTATTTTAAGCATATTATCGTTGAGTTGTATTATTATCCTAACCTATAATTTAACAAATCAACTATGTATATAATTATACATAATTTGACAATTAATAGAAAGTAAAAGTAAACTTTTCCTTTACTTAAATATTAAAATAACATTATTAAAACATTTACTAATTTTAAAATAATAAAATTAGAATAATATTTCTTATATATAAATTCAAAAATCTTAAATAATAAAAAATTCTATTTTTTAATACTCAAATAATTTTTTGTTATCTTTTGACAACGCTATTAATTTTCTGTAACTGAAAACGATATTCTTGATTGCCTTTATTTATTTTTTCAACAAACATATCATAAGGTCTAACAAAAAGTTTTCCTTCTCCATATAAAGTTCTATATATAACCATTTTTTCATCAGTTTCCGAATGTATCGCAATATTTTCTACAATATAATAATCACCTTTATAATGTCTATAAACTCTGCCAACTAAAACTTCCATAATTTCCCTCCACATAATTTTTGCCTTATTATATCATAAAAAAAGGATATTTTCGCATTGTCTATATAAAAAAAATACGTTACTTATCATTTTATGGTAACGTATAATTTCATTATATTTGGCGGACAAAACGGGATTCGAACCCGTGCACCCTGTTACAAGTCTACTAGCTTTCCAAGCCAGCCCCTTCAACCACTTGGGTATTTGTCCACGACTTTATTTTACACTAAATATATACTTTTGTAATCAATTATTTTCTATCAGGAGCTCCACAATAAGGACATTTATCTTTGTCGCTATTATACTTAGTACCACAATATTGGCATTGCACTTTTTTAGGTTTAAGACGAGTTTTAACTTCTTTAAAAATTTCATTAATTTCATCATTTAAAGTATCAGCTATTGAACTATATGTGCTATTATTTTCTTTATTTATATTAGTTGTTGATAGCCCATTTGTGTTATCATCTTCTTCTGAAGTTTTACTTGATGTAACTAAATCAAATATATCAAATGCTATCGTGTTTGGAACAAGAAATAATGCAACGACTAAGATTATCACTGAAAAAGTTTGGATAAATGAATTATTAATTTCAGAAAAATAAGATATTGAACTACCCGATAATATTGCAGATAAGATTACAGAGAGGTAAAGAATTATTTCTGAAAAAAACCTTTTTGTTTTGGGTACTAAGGTAACTAAGGTAACTATAACTAATGATACAACCCAATAAATAATAACAAAACGATTATAATCATAAAACTTAAATATTTGCCTTATATATGTAGTACCTGAGAAAGCAAACAACATAGCTAATAAAGCCAAAATTGTTATACCCACTCCAATAAAGAAAGAAACATTTTTTTTGTCATTTTTTAAAAAATTGCAAATAGAAATAGTAATAGCAAACAAGCTTACAAGAAAAGAATGCATAAGTAAAGACGAATTTACATATGTTTTAGGATGTTCGTCTAATATAAAAATAATGGCAATAGAAATCATTGCTAAAAAAAGACTATTAATTAATGATAATGCACGGTGCGATCTACTTATTTCCATCATAATCCCTCATTTCTTTGATTTTATTTCCTATTAGGAGCACCACAATTAGGACATTTGGCAGAATTATCGTTAAATTTGGTACCACAATATTGACAAATTGTATGGTGAACATCTTGGTGTTTTTTTCTCATTTCGACAACTTTATCATTTATACTATTAATACTCTCCATAGTATGATTAATGATTGTTTTTCCGTCAGGCATAAAGAAAATAACAAGTCCTACAATGTTAACAAAAATAGTTCCCATTATACCAGCAATTTTCAAAAAATCACCATCAAATTCATAGTCTGATTGTTTAGAACTTGCTTCAAACCAACCTGAGTTTCCCATTGGAGGCACATACATATTTTCACTTTTTTCAATAAGTTTATTGCCTTTTATAATAAGTGAAATCGTTATAATATTAGCAACAATTAAGAATACTATTGCAAAAATTTTTCTCTTTTTCACAAAAACACCTCTTTTGAAATATCTACCCTTATAGTATAATATTTTTTAGAATAAAATAAAAGGTGCAAATATGAAAGAATTAAGAGTGAAAAAAGAAGAAGCTAATCAAAAAATAGAAAAATATGTGAGAAAATGTTTTCCTACTTTATCCTTGTCTTTAATTTATAAATTATTTAGAAAAAAAGATGTCAAAGTAAATGGAAAACACGTTAGCAAAGATTATATTTTAAAGGAAGATGACATTGTAAGGGTTTATGTTAATGATTACAATGAAAAAACTACTGATTTTGCTAAAGTACCTTATAATTTTGATGTTGTTTATGAAGATGAAAATATTTTAGTCATTAATAAACCTGTTGGAATTTTAGTTCACGAAGGCGAAGATAATAACAATTCTAATACTTTAAATCAACAAGTACTTTCATATCTTTATGATAAAGGAGAATATGACTACAATAACAAAGGATTTACACCTTCTCCTGCTCATAGATTAGATAGAAATACGGGAGGAATTATTATCTATGGTAAAAATATTATCGCTTTGCAAAATTTGTTTGAATTATTAAAAGAACATACTAATATCCAAAAGTGCTATTTAACTCTTGTAGCAGGAAAAACTAATAAAAGTGGTTCGATTGATTTAAGACTTAAAAAAGATGAAAAAAACAAAATTGTTAAAGTTTCTAAAGACGGATTAGAAGCACATACTTTATATAAGACAATTAAAAGTAATGAAAATTATTCTTTTTTAGAAGTAGAAATTTTAACAGGAAGAACACATCAAATTAGAGTACATTTAGCCTCTATCGGCCACCATATTCTAGGAGATAGTAAATATGGAGATAATGCAATTAACAAAGAAGTATCTAAAAAATATGGTATTAAAAATCAATTTTTATATGCTTATAAATTTACTTTTAAAGAAATAAAAGGCTATTTATCTTATCTTTCTAATAAAACTTTTCAAATTAAATTAGATAATAAAAATAATGACATAATAAAGAAAATGTTTTCTTAAAATATAATGGTGGTAATTTTTGTATAGAATTTTCTTTTTTTGTCTTGGTGCTTTACTTTTTTGCTATGGTGTAAGTTGCACAATTATTTATATTCCCTTATTAAGTTGGGGCTTTTCCTTAGTAGAATTTTTAGATATATTATTTTCTTCAATAGAAATATATTTGTTATTTTTAGGACTAGGCATTATGATTTATACTCTTTTTATAAAAAAAGAAGTCGAATAATTCACAATTAAAAAGAGATTACTTTTCTTTAAAAGCAAATAATGATAAGATACAAGAGATTAAAAGAGGTGTTTTTATGAAAAACAAAAAAATCTTATTTGTATCTTTGTTTATTTCTATTTTTGCTTTTTTAAGTTTTAATGTTAAAAGTATTAAAGCAGATAATGTGATTACTTTAACTCCTAGCACTGAAGAATACACTAATCAACTATCTATTTTAGTTAGTGTTGATCATTCTTCTGCAAAAAGTATTCCTTCTTATGCTTGTTTTCAAGCAGGTAATTTAAGCATTGATGATTTTACTTCTTGTAATAAGAATAGTGTTAATTATATTAGTTTAACTAAAAATGAAGATAATACTTATGGTGGAAACTTCTTTGTTAATGCAGGTGGTGTTTATACAGTTTTTGTCCAAAATCAATTTCCTTCTGAAAAAAGTGTCGCAACAATTAATGTTACTAACATTGATGCTACCGGAGATACAATTACACTTACTCAAAGAAAAGTAACTGATAAGTTAAATAATATTATCATTGATATTGAAATAACAAATACCCAAAGTGAAATTGTGGAAGTTAAATATGCTTCTAGTAAAAGAGATGTTGCCGATTTAAGAGAATATGGAAAACCTTTAGAAGATTATAGTCAATTAGTTGTTAAATCTTCTGGTATTTATACGGTTTATGTTAAAGATAAAGCTGGTAATGAAAGTGTTGCTGTTATTACTATTGAAAATTCTACTTTAACAAATGGAGAAAAGAAACTTGTTTTATCTCCTGCTAAACAATTAACATATTTGGTCAAAAATAACAATGGAGCTTATTATATAGAGTTACCTAAATCAGGTAATGGCATAAGGTATAGTAAAAATAAAGTTATCGTTTTATCTTTATATGATAGCGAAACAAATACATATAAAGCTTTAGAGAAAACCCAAGGATATAAATCTTATGTTATTTTATCAAGTGATTTAGTATCTGACTTAAAACAAGATCGTTATATCATTACACTTGACCCTAGTATAATGAGCCAAATATATGAAGAAAACGATACTTATATTGTTGCTAATTATTTAACCAAAAAAGAAGCTAAAAGATTAGGATATAGTATATCTTTATTCAATAACAATTTTCTTCTTATAGGAGCAGGTATTTTAGCTATATTAGTATTTATCTTTATCCTTGGAAGAATTAGAATTAAAAGATCTTCTATTGATGATTAAGACCTTAAGGGTCTTTTTTTATTAGAAATTAAAAAAAAGGCAGATTAACAATTTAATCTAACCTATATTTTTCCAAACAAAGGACAACATTTAATTAAATTATCAATAAATGTATCCGCCATTAACTTATTAGCATCATACCCCGTTTTTGTTTTGACAGAGGAATATAAAGTTAATAATTCTGATAACTCGTACTTAGTAGTAACAAAAGTTAATAAATTATTTTTATTTCTAGTTGTTAGTATTGTTCCTAACAATTCATCTCTTGACCATTCACTTTTAGTTTCATCTCCTAAGTTATCTAAGACTAAAACAGGAACTTCACATAATGAACTTAATAAATCATCATAGGAATTTTTTTCTTTATTGTAAACCATTTGTTTTAAATTGTTTATTAGTTTTTTAGTATCTGCAAAAGCACATTTTATTCCATTTTTAGCAAATTCATTAGTTAAAGAGGCTAAAGCATAAGTTTTTCCACTTCCTGATTTTCCTATTAGAGTAAATCCTTTTTGATTAGGATTATCTAAATAAGAAAACATTTTAGCGATTAATTTACTTAAATTGTTAGTATTCCTTATATTCATTAGACTAGCATCATCAAATATTCCGTGAAAATCTTTAATTAAATAATTGCTGTTTTTATAAAATAATTCACAAGGTTTGTAAACTTGAATTAGCTTTTCTTCTTCTCTTTGGATAGAAGGTATCATTCCTTTGAATTCATTTCCACATTTGCTAATTCCTTGACATTTTTTACATATTTGCAAGGTTTCTTGTAAAGACAAGAGCCAGCCTAAGTATTTATCTATTTCTTCAGAAGTCATTTTTAGTTTTTTTATAGTTTTACTAATCATTGGATCAGATAGAAGTTCATCAGCGATTGAACTTTTCATTTTATCTAATTTTTTAGAGTTTATATTCCAAGAAAAATTTACTTTATTCATCATTTTTCTCCTTTTGCTTTTCTGCATAAGCTTTTCTTAATCTTTCTACTTCTGCAATAGAAGAAGCGTTATCTTCTACAATAGCATCTGTATTGTATTTCTTTAATTCTTCTTGTTTTAAGTCTATTTTCTTGCCTTTATTTTTTAAATACTCACTAGCTTCTAAGGCATCTCCAATACCACTTCTTAGCAAATCACTGGCAATAGTTAAAACATAATTTTTTGGTAAACTATTTTCTTTTTTAAGTAGAACAAAATCTAACAAAACATTTATAACAGGGTTTGGTAATGATGTTTGTCTTTTGATTTCATCTATCAAATTCATATCCATTTGAGTTGGAGGAATATCATTTTGTCGGAATTGTAAAAATTCATAAGGGGTCATTCCTTCCCAAAGACTTTTTTTCGTTTTGTTTTTTGGTTGTTTTGCAGCGTATTCATTCATAAGTTTAAGGTTATTATCAATAATTCTTCTATTGTTATAACATTTATCTTTAAATTGAGTTAAATTAACGTATTGATTTAATCCATTTGAGTAGACACAAGTTTGTAAAATATCAGCGATTTCTTCTTCATTTAATCCATATAAAGAAATCATCATATCAATAGTATTTACTAATTCTTCATTTAAAATATCGCTTTTAATTTGTCTATTTTTAAGGCATATTTTGAAAATCGCAATATCAAAAGAAGAATTATTTTTAATCGTTTTCTTCTTTAAATCCACTAGTTCCGAACTCAAAACATCTTTTAAAGATTCCGTATCTTCAAGATTAATTTTAAAGACATCATTAAATCCTGCACTAATATCAATTTTATGTCCTTCAATATCATTATTCATTTTAAAATAATCTTTTGTTTGCTTATAAGTTTTACTATCTAATCTTTGTTTTAATAAGGTTCCATATAAAACGTGAGTTAAAAATTTATCAGCACTTAAAGGAGCATATATTTCATAGTAGTAAAAAGATGTTTTCGTTTCTGTGGTAGAATAGTAAGTTTTTAATAAACCAAGAGCCTCTAAAACTTTTCTATTTTGTTCAAATTCTTTAACACTACATTGCATAAGTTCAAATATTTTTTGATGAAGGGCAATATCAGATAAATAACGATTTTTAGCTTCCGTTACTAAAGTTAAATACATTGATAAAGCACTTGCACCACACAATGGTTGATATAAACGTGTTAAAACTATATGGTCATAGTCTGTAATAATGCTAGCCATACGAACAATATATTTATCATAAGAACTTAATTTATGTTGTTCCATATATTCCACCTCAAACCTTCTTTTTGATTATACCTTTTTATTGAAAATAAATAAACTATTTTTGACACTTTGGACAAAAGCAAGTTCCTCGTCCTTTTAATTTGATTTTTTTAATTGGAGTAGCACAAATACTACAAGGCTCATCTTTTTTACCATAAACAAGCAATTTTTGTTGAAAAAGTCCGTCTACTCCATTTCCACTATGATAACTTTTAATAGTAGAACCACCATATAAAATGGCTTCATTTAATGTTTCTTGGGAAACAGAAAGTAATTTTTCAACTTCTTTTAAAGACAAAGATGATGCCTTTCTAGTAGGTAAAATACCACATTTAAAGCATATTTCATCAGCGTAGATATTTCCAATTCCAGAGATAACACTTTGGTCTAATAAAACTTCTTTAATAGGTTGTTTCTTCTTTTGGAAAAGAGAATATAATTCTTCTTTACTCATATCAAAAGGTTCTTTTCCAATTCCAAGGTTAGAAAAAGAAAAATCATTTTTAGAATAAAGGTGCATTTTTCCAAATTTCCTAACATCGTGATATAAAAGTAAATACTCATTATCCAATTCCAAAATTATATGAGTATGTTTTCTAATAAAGGACACATCATCTTTACTTTCAATGGAAAAGTTAATCTTTTTATCTTGGCTAAGTCCTGCTTCTTTTTTAGCAAAATAAAATTTTCCTTCCATTCTTAAATGAGATGTTAAAATATAATTATCAAGGACAAAAATTAAATTTTTTCCATAACGAGTTACATCATTAATTTTCTCATTAACAAGAGGACTTAAATCATCGATTATTCTTGGATAATAAATATAAGTATTAGTTATTCTTTTACCTTTTATCCAATTAATTAAAACCTTTTTAACAGTTTCTACTTCTGGTAATTCGGGCATCTTCTCACCTACTTTGTATTAAACCAATTAGTACCATATCCATATTCAGCTTTTAATTCTACTTCTAGTTTTAAAGCATTTTCCATTTCATAACTTATCAAAGGAATTACAATATCTAACTCATCTTTTGGAACTTCAAAAATAAGTTCATCGTGTACTTGCATAATCATTGTTGTTTTAAGATTTTTTTCTTTTAGCATTTTATAAACATTTATCATTGCAATTTTGATAATGTCAGCAGCAGTACCTTGAATTGGAGTATTCATCGCTATCCTTTTTCCAAATTCTCTTATCATATATGTAGGAGATTTCAATTCATCAATATATCTTTTTCGATTTAACAAAGTAGTTACATATCCATCATTTTTAGCTTTTTCGACAATATCTTCCATATATTGTTTTATCGCTGGAAAAGAAAGAAAATATCTATCTATAAAGTTCTTAGCATCTTTAGGAGATATACCAATTTGCTCTGATAATCCCCAATCAGAAATACCATAGACAATACCAAAATTAATAGCTTTAGCACTTCTTCTTTGTTCACTACTAACTTGTTCAGGGCTTATTCCAAAAACATTAGTAGCGGTATTAGTATGAATATCAATTCCTTGTTTAAAAGCATTAATCATATTTTGGTCTTTGGCAATGCTTGCTAAAACTCTTAATTCTACTTGTGAATAATCAAAACTTAAAAATAGGTTATCTTCACTTTTAGGAATAAAAGCCTTTCTTACTTCTTTTCCTACTTCATCTCTAACAGAAATATTTTGTAAATTTGGTTCACTTGAAGATAATCTTCCTGTTAAAGTTAGAGTTTGATTATAAATGGTATGGATTAAACCTTTTTCATTGATATAAGGTAATAAACCGTCGGTATAAGTAGAAACAATTTTAGAATATTTACGATACTCTAAAATAAGAGGAATAATAGGGTGAAAATTCTCTATTTTTTTAAGTTCCTCACTTGAGGTACTTCTTTTTTTATTATGAGGTAAGTTTAAATCATCAAAAAGAATTTCTCCAACTTGTTTAGGAGAACTAACATTTATTTTTTTACCAATTAAGTCATAAATCCTATTTTCAATATCATTGATTGTTTCTTTGTATTGATTACCTAAATTAATAAGAATGTTTTTATCTACCTTAACTCCTTGTTTTTCCATTTTAGCAAGAACAAACACTAAAGGCATTTCAATTTGATAAAAAAGTTCTAATTGTTCATTTTCTTTTAAACTTTCTAAAAGTTTTTCTTTTGTTTTATAGACATACAAGGCTAATAAGCAATAATATTTCTTAACATCTTCAAGTGATGATTTTTTATCAATGAAAGGTAAAAAATAACCATATTTTTCAAAAACACGACCTTTTTCTTTATTTAAACTTGGATCAATCAAATAAGAAGCCACCGAACAATCATAAGTAAAACCGTCTACTCTTATACCATATTTAACTAAACTATTAATTAATTCTTTAGCATCATAGCCATATTTTTCTTTTTGTTTATTAGTTAGAAAATTCACAAAATTAGGATTATCTAAAATAGAATAATCAACATAATAAGACTTTTCTCCATTACTTAAAGCAAAACCTAAAACATTAGCAAAATGGTAATTTGGATTATCTAAATTAACAACGATAGAAATACTTTCATCAAAGAAATTATCAGGAATATTTCCATTTATATCAATTAAATCATTATCTATTTTATTTTCTACTTTTTTGATAAAACTTTTCATATCATATTTTTTGAAAAAGTCATTTAATTTATCACTTATAGAATATTTATTTTCTAAATCACAAATATTAAAAGGAAGCGAAACATCTTTATAAATAGTAGCAATTTTTTTAGATAAAAAAGCCATATCTTTGTCTTTTACTAATTTATCGTGAATACTACCTTTGATTAAATCAATATTTTCATAAATATTTTCAACCGTTCCATATTCCACTAAAAGCTTAATCGCCGTTTTTTCTCCAATTCCATTTACCCCAGGAATATTATCACTAGGATCGCCCATTAAACCTTTTAAATCAGGAATTTGAGAAGGTGTGATACTATATTTTTCTTTCAAACTCAAAGGAGTCATCATTTCTAAATCAGTTACCCCTTTTCTAGTCATACATACCGTTACATTATCATCAATAACTTGTAATAAGTCCTTATCAGAAGAATAAACTTCAACTTTTAAGTTGTTTTCACTACCTATTTTAGCCATAGTAGCAATAATATCATCAGCTTCATATCCTGCTATTTCATATCTTTTGATATTTGCTAAATCTAAATATTCTCTAACGATAGGAAATTGAGCTAACAATTCTTCTGGAACATCTTTTCTACCAGCTTTGTACACATTAAACTCTTGATGCCTAAAAGTCTTTTTATCGGTATCAAAAGCAACCATAATATAATCAGGTTTTGAAGTTTCCATTAATTTTTTGATGACATTTATAAATCCATAGACCGCATTAGTAGGTATTCCTTCGTGATTTCTCATAATATTTCCACCTTGATAAGCGGTAGCATAATAAGTTTTAAATAACATTGAATTTCCATCAATTAAAACTAGTTTTTTCACATTTTTTTCCTCCTTATTTTTTTAGCATTATTAATTATCATTGTCGTTCTTTCTTTTATTTCTACTTTTCCCATTATATAAGCATATTCTCCTACTTCAAATTCGGAAATAAGTTTTGGATAACTTGAAGCAAATAAGGTTAAATCAATATCTTTTGATTCATCACTACCTTTAATAAGAGCCATTAGTTTTCCATTTTTGTCCTTCATTGTTTTTATATGTCGAACAATAATAGCAATTTTGGCTTCTTCCATGTTTTGCAAAGTAGCAATTAAACGATATCCTTTTTTTGTTAAAGTTTCCCTTTCTTTTTCTAAAGGAAAACCACTTAAATAACTTCCAGTTACTTCTTTTTCCTTTTCTAAATCATTTTCTTTTTCTACTATTTTTAATAAAGGTCGACTTGCTAAATCATAATCAAAAATATAGTTTTCTTTGTTAGTAATTATTACTCTGGAAGCATAAGAAAAAACAACATCAATATTAGCAATCATTGTACTTCTATTTAGTTTAAATTCGTCTAAAGCACCAGAATATATCAAGGCTTCTAAATTACTTTGAGTTAATCCTAAAGGTTTCATTCGAACCACAAAATCAATATAATCTTTAAAAGGATTTTTATTTTCTTCAATTATTTTATTAACAAAAGAACTATTTAAACCTTTTATTTGATTTAATCCAAATCTAATTGAACCAGATTCATTGTAAAATCCTGCTTCTTTAGCATTCACGGAAGGAGATATAACTTTAACATTTAACTTTTTAGCTTCGACTAAATATTCAAAGAACTTGTCATTCATTGAAATACCTGCAAAATTATTCATTAGACAAGAAAAGAAAATACTTGGATAATACATTTTTAAATACATCATATAACAAGCAATATAAGAATACGCTACCGTATGAGCTTTATTAAATCCATATCCAGCAAACTTTTCTAACATCGTAAACACTTTATTTAAAAGGTCAACACTTTTTCCATTTTTAAGCCCACCACTGATAAAATCTTTTTTAACTTTTTCCAACTTAGAAGCATCTTTTTTGCTTATTATCCTTCTAAAAATATCAGCTTCACTATAGGTAAACAAAGACATTTTTCGACAAATTTCGAGTACTTGTTCTTGATAGATAATAATTCCATAGGTACTTTTTAAAGTTTCTTCTAAACAAGGGTCAGGATATTTAACTAAAGATTTATTGTTTTTTCTTTCAATGTAAGTAGGAATAAAATCACGTGGTCCTGGTCTAAACAGGGCAATAGTAGCACAAACATCTTCAAAACAATTAGGTTTAATAGTCAATAAAGTTTTTCGCATTCCAGAACTCTCTAATTGAAAAATACCTGATAACAAATTTTGATTCATTCCTTCATATATTTTTTTATCATCAAGATTAATATCACTTAATTTAAAATTTGGATTTATTTTATTAATCATATGTAAACAATCATTAATAATGGTAATATTTTTAAGTCCTAAAAGGTCCATTTTAAAAAGTCCTAATTCTTCTAAATATTCGTGTTCATATTCACATATATAACCTGTTTCATTTATCAAGACAGGAACATAATTTTCCAAAGGTTTATCCGATAAAATAACACCTGCTGCGTGAAGCGACATTTGACGAGGTAAACCCTCTAATTTTGTTGCTAAATTAAAGATATCTAAATATTGTTGATTAGAATAAACAAAAGTTTTAAATTCAGGACTATATTCAAAAATATTAGTAGTTGAAATATCTTTTATAAAAGGAATTTTTTTAGAAAAAACATTCATTGTCGAACTACTAACTCCTAAAACACGACAAACATCTCTTATTGCTTGCTTTATACCCATTGTTTGAAAAGTGGCGATACTGGCAACTTGATTAATTCCCCATTTATTTTTCAAATAGGAAATAACTTCATCTCTCCTACGGTCTTCAAAATCAATGTCGATATCAGGCATACTAACACGTCCTGGATTTAAAAATCTTTCAAAATACAAATCATATTTAATAGGGTCAATTTCTGTAATTCCTAAAACAAAAGCCGTTAAAGAACCACCAGCACTACCTCTACCTGGGCCAACAATTATATCGTTATTCTTAGCAAATTTAACATAATCATAAACCACTAAAAAATAATCATTATACCCCATTTTATCAATGACAGATAATTCATATTCTAATCTTTCCTTATAATTTTTATTAGGATTATTATTAAACCTTTTATTCAAACCTTTAAACGCCAAAGAATAAAGATAATCTTTACTATTTTCACAATACTTTATCATTTTAATAGAACTAGAAAATTCATATTTTTCTACCAAAGAAGTTATTTTAGAAACATTATCAATTTCTTCTTGTAAAAATATTTTAGCCATTTCGGCATCATTCTTCCAATAATTTTGGCTATAATCAGTTTTTATATCTTTCACCAATTTATTATCTTTAATAGCTTCTAAAACTTTCAAAACTTGACTATCTTCACAAATAGAAAGAACTTTATTTATAGCCACTAAAGGAATATTTAAATTCATATTTCTAATTTTTTTCAAATCTTCCAAATCAGTTTTATTATAAGCTTCTAAACCGACATAAAGATTTCTAACATTTTCTTTCAAAAACGAAATTTCTTGATAAGCATTTTCTAAATCATTAAGATGCACATTTTTTCCAAAGTAACTTCTTTTACTTGGAATGATAAAAACTAAACCTTCTTGATACTCAAAAAGTTTTTCCATTGATAAATTTTTACTTATTAAAGAGGTTATTTTTAATAAAGAATAGTAACCTTTAGTATTTAAAGCTAAAAGTATCACTTTATATTCTTGGTCAAATTTAAAAACAGAAACTTCCATTCCTAAAATGGCTTTTAAATTAACTTTTTGACATTTTTTGACAAATTCCATTGCTCCACACATATTATTCATATCGGTTAAAACCGCATAATCTTCGTGTTTTTTAACTAAAAAATCCAAATAAGTGTCAATTCTTAAAGAAGAAGATAAGAAAGAATAACAACTGCAAACATTAAGATGTACCATTTATATTCCTCCTTATTTCTTTTTTATATTTTATCAAATATAAAACAAAAGTGTTAGGGAAATAATTAAAAGTGGAATATAAAAAGAAGTACCTTAAGCTAAAAGTACTTCTTTTTGATTTTAATGATAGAATTTTTGTTTATAAGAAGTTTTTTCAATAATTTTATCGAATAACAATAAAGTTTGAGGCAAAGCAAAGACAATTAATAAAATTGAAATTAAACAACCTCTTGAAAGTAACAATCCTAATTCTGAAATAATCGATACCTTGCTAACTAAACCAACAATCAAAGCCGCAATAACTAAAATAGAACCTGATGTTAAAATAGTCATTATAGAACTTTCCAAAGCTTTTCCCATTGCTTTTGATTTAATCATTGTTTTACGATTTTCAAGATAATTACTCGTTAATAAAATAGCATAATCAACGGTAGCTCCCATTTGAATACACATAACTACAATATAACAAATGAAGAAAGTCAAGTTTCCAAACATTACATTAATACCCATATTTATCCAAATAGCACCTTGAATTAACAAAGATAAAATTATTGGAGTTGAACAAGATTTAAAAGTGAAAACCAAAATCAATAAAATAGCAAAGAATGAAATTAAGTTAACCAAAGTTAAATCTTTTAAATAAACATCTTTAATATCCGAATAAACAGCAGTTTCACTAGCAACATAGTTTTCAGGAGTAATCTTGTTAATTCCTTTTTTAATTTCCTTGATAATCGCAAAAGAAGTTTCGGTAGCAATTTCTGTATTCATATTGAATATTAACCTTGTATAATCCTCACTATTAAACATCTTTATAGCGGTATCAATTTCATTCCATTTTTGAACAATGGTGCTACTCATATTTTCACCTAAAGAGGTAATAACCTTATTAGAACTAACAAAATTTAAAACTTCATAATTTTTAATAGAAGCCGTTTTATTTAAAGAAGTAAACATTGTATCAACAATAGTTTCATTAAGACCATAAGAACTTATAACATCTTCTTTAGTTAAATCCTTAAATAAAGTAGTAACAGTTTGATTTTTCTCATTAATGCTATTTTGAACTTCATTTCCATAAGTAGAAGCAATATTATTAGACGCAATAAAATTGATAACTTTGAAATTTTCGATTTTATCAGTTTCTACATTTAAAGAATAAGCACTAAACATTAAAGAAACAGTATCTTCATTTAATAAACTATAATTTGCTAAAACTTCATCTTTGCTTAAAGTTGCTAATGCTTGTTTATAAGTAAGGTAAGTAGCATAATTTTCTTCTTTCCAACTTTGGTCAGTACTTTCTTCATAAGTCGAAACAAAGTCAACAGCACTAGAATAACCCTCACTAGTAAACAAAGAACTTAAATTAGTATTTTTACTATCAAAATCATTTTGTAAATTTCTTCCATATGAAGTAGCATAACTATTATCGCTTATATATTGAATTACCTTATATACTTCATAAGAAGATTCATTTCCCATTTTTTCATAAACATCATCAATAATTACCTTATCAATAGAAAACAACTCTGCTAATTCAGTTGCATCTTTTATTTCAAAAAGAACTTGAGCATTTTCTTGTTGTTCATTTATTTGATTTTGCATAGTTGAAGTCGTGGTATTTATATAATCATTATCATTTAAGTATTTAACAAGATTATAAACTGTCGTTTCTTCAACTCCCATTTGATTAAATAATCCTTCCGTAAAATCTTCATTAATTCCAAATAAAGAAGCCGTAGTTTCATAATTTACATTTTGATAAATTCCTGTTTCTACTAAAGATAAACTACTATTAATAATTTTTTCACCTTTATACTCATAATTATTCAAATAGTTAACAATTAAAGCTTCTTGAGTAACATTACCTTTTGGAACAATAACTACTAAACTATTTTGAATACCAAATTCCTTTTCAATTTTTTTAGTTTCCACATTGATACTAGAATTTTCATCAGTTGAAGCATTTAAACTATAACTATAATCAATATTAATATTTAAAATACCCCCAGCGATTATTAAAACTAAAAGCAAAACAGGAATAATATGTCTTGTTTTAAATTGAAAATCAGCATAAGTAAATCTTTTTTTCTTATTGCTAATTTTTTGATTTTTCTTATTACGATAATCCAATATTACTTCTTGTATCGTACGATGCTTTGTTTTTTCTATCAAAGGATTAAATATCAATAAAATACCAGGCATAAAGATAAAGACTGTTAATAAACTTAATAAAATTCCTTTAGCTAACACCATACCTACATCAAAACCAATAGAGAAACTCATAAATACTAAAGCGATTAAACCTGCAATAGTAGTTAAACTACTGCTACTAATTGGCTTAAAAGATTTTGCTAAAGCTTCACTTATCGCTTCTTTACTATCTGGATTTTTAGTTTTTTCTTCATTAAAACTATGTAATAAAATAATTGAATAATCCATAGCAAGAGCTAATTGCATAACGGCACAAATAGATTTTGTGATAAAAGATATTTCTCCCATAACAAAATTAGTACCCATATTAATAATAATGGCACCACCTGCAACAATAGTAAATAAAACAGGTTCAATCCAAGAATGAGAAGTAATTGTTAAAATAAGTAAAATTACGATACAAGCAATTAACAAAATTTTCGTCATATCATCATCAACAGAAGAAGACAAAAACTGTGCTTTAGGAGCTGCTCCCGTTACGGCAATATCATAATCTTTTAAAGTATCCCTAATAAGATTAATAGTTTCATAACTTTCCTTTTGATAATCTCCTGAAACTAAGAAAATCTTATATAAAGCCTTGTTATCGTGAAAATAATTTTCATTATTAACATCAAAAACAACACTGCTTACTCCTTCTATTTTCTCTATTTCTTCTTTTAATTCTCCCGCTTGAGAACTTTCAATATTTTCAATCATTACTTGTGCTTGTCCAACCGAACCAAATTCTTCAACCATTTTTTCTAAAGCATAAGTAGAACTTGAATCCTTATCTAAATACTTAGTCATATCATAATTAACATCAACTTTGTTAATTAAAAAACACGAAACCACTAGTAAAATAGCAAAAATTCCTGTCAACACTTTCCTTTGCTTTACAATAAAATTTGAAATTTTTTTCATTTTTCTTCCTCCTTTTTAATTAGACACGTGTATTAATAATTGACACGTGTATCATTATATGCTAGGATTTAGAAAAAACAATCAATTAATTTTATTATTCCTAATACAATTAAAAAAAAGAATAGAATTAATTGTACAGAAAGGAAAAATTGTATTATGTATAAAGAAGATTTAAGAATCCAAAAAACCAAAAAAAGTTTAAGAACTGCTTTAATGTCTTTATTAAAAGAAAAAGATTATGAAAAAATTACCGTTATTGATATTTGTCAAGAAGCCTTAATAAATAGAATGACTTTTTATAAATATTATGAAGACAAAAATCATCTTTTAGAAGACAGTTTAGAAACCTTTAAAAATGGACTTATAAAAAAAGTAGAAAGCGAAACTACCTTAAATTCCATTCAAGATGTCGCTACTTATTCCTATAAACTTTTAGAAATAGTTATTACGGAAATTCTATCAAATGAAGAATTATTAATTGTTTTCAAACAATCTAAAAACTTTTTAATTTATACAATGATTACCGATATTGTAAAAGAATTTTTAAGCAGTTTTTTAAACAAAATAAACAAGCTTAAATCTTTAAAATATCCGATACCTTTAATATCGGCTTTTATCGCATCAGGTTCAATTTCTTTATTTGCAGAATGGTATGACAAAAAAGAAAGATACTCCGTAAAGCAACTTCTTAATGCCTGTAAAGAAGTCATCTTTGCAATCGCTAAAGATACAACCCTTATTTACAAATAAACTAATCAAAACGATTTCGATAAGAACATCTTTGACATAAAGATTCAACACATTTATGTTCTTTCCAACCATTTAATATATTGTTAACTTTTTCACTTTCAATAATACTTTTAAAAGAAGAAACAAAAATATTACCTAAGTTAACATCTCCTTGGGCATCTAAACAGCAAGGAACAACCGTGCCGTCTACTAAAATACCACACATACTTTTTCCACCTAAACATTTTCCCTTTAAACTGTAAATGTCATTTTTTAAACTAGGCCAAATAAATTTTTTATCTAGGCTCAAAAACAAATGTTCCGAAATTTTTATATTGCGATAATTTTTAAGTTTTACAGAACTAATATCCCTCTTAAATTCATTTGATAATTTCTTCAAAATATAATCTTGTCGCGAATTATTTTCTTCTTCAACATTCCATAATCTTAAAGAAATATAAGTTTGTGTTTTTTCATTCAATTCTTTAACAAAAGACAAAACATCATCAATATATTGGTAAAAATTTTCATCTTCAGTTTCAATACTGTGTAAGGAAATATTTAATTGTCTTACTGGATTAGAAAGAAAAATATCTTTTCTATTAGAAAGTAAAGAACCATTGGTAGTAATATTAACAAACAAACCATTTTCTTTACAAATTGTAATAAAATCATTAAGCAATGGGTGTAATAAAGGTTCACCCATAATATGTAAATAGACATAATCTGTATAATCCTTAATTTGACTTATGATACATCTAAAATTTTGAGAAGTCATAAATTCTTTTCCTCTTTTAGTATGAATACAAAAAGAACAATTAAAATTACAAGTATTATTTATTTCAATATATATTTTTTTAAATCTTTTCATAATAAATCCTCAATAATCTTTATTTCTTTTTCACTTAAAACAAAATCCGTATTTGTTAAACCTATATCCGCATTTTTTAAACTAAAATTATGAAAATCAGAGCCCATAGTATTTACCAAATTATATTTTTTAGCAATCTTTTTCCATTTTACAACTTCATTTATAACATTTCCATTTCTATCAACATATAGATAATAACTCTCAATTCCCCAAGGATTAATTTCCTTTATTAAGTCTTCAATATCTTTTAAACTAAAATTGTTTTCATATTCATAAGCAACGGGGTGAGCAATAACAACTTTACCTCCTGCTTCCTTTATAATATTACTCACTTCTTTAGGTTTAATGGAAAACTTTTCGACATAACAAGGACAATTTTCATTCATAATATTTTCAATAAATTCCGCAACAGAAGGAATTTTAGAAAAAAAGTTTATTAAGACCTTTTTATTTTTTTGATTACTCACAACATCTTTAGCAATATGGGCTTTAGTTACTGAAGAAAGTTTTTTTAATTCATCTATATTAACAATTAAGCCAAATTCATTTAATTTTTTGGTAACTTCAAGTAAATAATTAAGTCGTGCATTTTCTAAATTGTTTATCATTTGTAAAAATTTTTGGTTTTCAAAATCAACATTATAGCCAAGAATATGAACTCCATATCCTTTGAACTTAGTAGATATTTCAACAGCCTTGATAACTTTGATATTATTTTTACTAGCAGCCAAAAAAAGTTCCTTAGAATAAGCCTTAATAGTATCGTGGTCAGCGATTGCCATTATAGATACCTTTTTTTCTTTTGCCATATTTATTATTTCCAAAGGAGAGAAATTTCCGTCTGAACAATTAGTATGGATATGTAAATCAATTATTTTCTTCATAAAAGGCCTCCTGTTTTAAACAAATTATACCATTATTTTACTAAATAAAATATCAAATATTAACTTTAATTCAATAAGTTCAAAGAGATAATTAAAAGTTGAAATATTGACAAGAGAATAATTAAGAATTATTCTATAAAAAGAGGTGGATTATATGGGATTATTAAAAAATATTGAATGGGAAAGTAACTCGAATGATTTGATTCTTTATAAATATCCTTTTGAGAAAAAAGATCAAGTTAATAAGGGTTCAGCATTAACAGTTAGAGAAGGACAAGTAGCAATTTTCTTGTACAAAGGAAAATTAGCTGATGTATTTTTACCAGGTTTTTATAAATTAGATACTGATAATATGCCAATTTTAACCAAACTTATGTCTTGGAAATATGGATTTGAAACACCATTTAAAGCAGATATTTATTTTGTAAATACAAAACAATTTACTAATTTAAAATGGGGAACTTCTAATCCAATTATTATAAGAGATTCTGAATATGGAACCGTTAGAGTTAGAGGCTTTGGTGTTTATTCTTTCCAAGTTGATGATGCTTACACTTTCTTAAAAACAATTACCGGAACAACTTCAAGATATGATACTTCAAGTATTGAGGACTATTTAAGAAGTATTGTAGTTAGAGGTATTACCGATACGATTGGAGAAAGCAAAATTTCCGTAATTGATATGGCTGCTAATTTAGATGAACTATCAGAAATGATGACTAATAAATTATCTGTTGATTTCAATCAAATTGGACTTAAATTAACAAAAGTTGTTTTTGAAAGTTTCTCTTTATCAGAAGAACTTGAAAAAATGATAGATAAAAGTAGTGGTTATGGTGCAATCAAGAAAAACCTTGATGTTTATACCAAAGTAGAAACGATAGAAGCTATGAAAGAAGCTGCTAAACACAATAATGCAGGTATGGGACTTGGAATGGGAGTTGGACTTGGTAATCTGTTTGGTGCTAAAATGAATGAATCTACAAATGAAGGAAATCATTGTCCTGAATGTGGAACCGAAGTTAGCAAAAGAAACAAATTCTGTCCTGAATGTGGAACTAATTTGAAACCTACTTGTTCAAAATGTGGAATGGAGTTAAAAGTAGGAACTAAATTCTGCCCTGAATGTGGTGAAAAGGTTGGAAAATAAAGAAGAATTACTTTACCAAGATAAGAAATTAACAACTACCACTCATAAGTGTAAATCTTGTGGAGGAGAAATGTTTTTTTCTCCTAAAGACCAAAAGTTAAAATGTGAATATTGTGGTAATTTAGAAGAAGTTAACTTTGACTCTACTGTCAATGAAAATAATATTGAAGAATTGTTACAAGAAGCTAATGTTGATAAAGATGTCGATGTTTATCAATGTAAGAGTTGTGGGGCAAAAGAATTAATTTCTAAACAAGAAATTGCGATTACTTGTCCTTTCTGTGGCACAAATAATATTGTTAAAACTTCTGAACTTTCAGGTATTAAACCACAAGGTATTGTTCCTTTTAAAATTGAGAAAAATCAAGTTTTAGAAATTGCTAAAAATTGGAGTAAAAAAAGGAAAATGGCACCTAATGACTTTGCTAGCATCGCAAGTGCAGAAAAGATAAGTGGAATTTATAACCCTTTATTTACTTTTGATTGTCAAACTTTTTCTTCATACGAAGGAAGATTAGGTGAAAGACATACCGTTACCAGAGGAAGTGGAAAAGATAGACATACCGAAACCGAAATTCGTTATTTTCACATAAGTGGAAAACATTTCGATAGTTTCGATGATTTACTAATAGGAGCTTCTAATAAAATACCTCAATATAGATTAAAAGAAATAGAACCTTTTGAAACTAATGAGGCAATAACTTATGATTCTAAATTTCTACGAGGCTACAGTGCTTCTTCAAATACCCGAGAAGGAAAACAATGTTGGGAAGATGCTAAAAATGAAATGAAAGAAGTCATTTATGACAATATTTTAAAAAACTATCATTATGATGTTGTTAGTTATCTTAACATTAAAACTCAATACTTCCAACCTACTTATAAATATGTTTTAGTTCCTTTATATGTAGGCTACCATAAATATAAAAATAAGACTTACAATTTTTACGTAAATGGCGTAAATGGAAAAATTTCAGGAGATTCTCCAGTTTCTTTCTGGAAAGTATTCTTCTTGGTATTATTTATTATAGCTGTCGTCTTAGTTGTTTCTTGGTTTATTGTTTCTGATTAAAAGAGGTGATTAGAAAATGAAAAGTTTTGTAGATTTTATAGTTGGTTTTCTTTGTGGAATAGCAATAGTATTAGCGATAGTAATTATCTGTTTTTTCACTAAAAAGAAAAAAGAAAACAATAAAGAATTAACAATAGAAAAAAATGATTTAATTTTAAATGTAAATAATGAATATATATGTGGAAAAGAAGGACTTAAACAAGGAAAATATACCATTATTGTTGCCAGTGAAAATGTTGAATATGTAAACATTAAGATTTCTGGATTTGTTAGAGAATATAAAAATGGTTCTGATTTAGTTATATCCGAAAAAGATGTTATTGTTCCTGTTTCTCATAATATCATTTTAAGAAAATAAGGAGGAAATAAAATGAGTAAAAAATTTTTTGTTAAATTATTAAGTATTTTAATTGTAGCTTTGGCTGCTGTTTTGTGGTTGTTATCAGAACTTGTTCCAGCATTTGATTTCTTTAATCTAGCTTGGCTTGGTGTTCTTTTAGCAGGAGGATATGGAACTTTACTTATTTTAGTAGCTGTTTTAGAAAAAAATCCTATTCCTTTAAAGAAAATGAAAATATGGGTAGGAGTTGCTTTAGAAGTTGTTGCTTTTTCTTGTTTATTATCAGCTATAATAATTCCTGATAACATCGTTCTTCCTATCATTGCTCTTATTTTAGTAGCAGGACTTTTAGTTACTCTTTTAGCAACTGGTGGTAAAAGTTGGGACGAAGGAGATAACAAACAAGTAGGATATAAGAATTATTTTGACAGAAAAAAAGAAGAAAATAAGCAAAAATAATGACACAAAATTAAAATACCTCATAAGTTAATATGAGGTGTTTTTTTATGTATGAATGGTTTTTAAATACAAGCCCTGTTTTACAAGCATTACTAGCAACTTTGGTAACTTGGGGATTTACTGCTTTAGGGGCTTTAGTAGTTTGTTTCTTTAAGAATATAAATCAAAAAGTTTTAGATACCTTATTAGGTTTTTCTGCTGGAGTTATGATAGCGGCTTCCTTTTGGTCTTTATTATCTCCTTCTATCGAACTGAGCCAAGAATTAGGCTATATTGAATGGTTATTTCCTGCTTTAGGATTTTTAGTAGGGGGAATTTTTGTTATTATCGCCGATATCTTTTTAGATAAAATGATGACTAAAAAAAAGAACCTTGAAAAATCCAATTCTTTTAAAAGGTCTATTTTACTGGTAACTGCAGTAACCCTTCACAATATACCTGAAGGTTTAGCGGTAGGTGTCGCTTTTGGTAGTTTAACTAATAATGTAGGAGCAGGAATAATGTCTACTCTATTGTTGGCTTTAGGAATAGCTTTACAAAACTTTCCTGAAGGAGCTGCGGTTTCGCTTCCTTTAAGGAGAGAAGGATATAGTCGCAAAAAAGCCTTCTTTTATGGTCAAGCAAGTGGTATAGTAGAACCTATTGCTGCCATTATTGGTGCAATAAGTGCTTTATATGTAAAATCAATTTTACCTTTTATGCTTTCCTTTTCAGCAGGAGCAATGATTGGAGTGGTCAGTGCTGAATTAATCCCAGAATCTATCAAAAATAGCAAAAATAACGCAAGTATAGGTATAATACTAGGTTTTATAACAATGATGATTTTAGATGTTGCCTTAGGATAAATAATTAAGACTTTTTTAATGGATTTAAAAATTATAGAGTGATATAATATCAAGAAGTAAGGGAGGGATTAATATGCCAAAAGTTTTAAGCATCATATTATGGTGTATTTCCCTTTTTGCCATTTTATCATTTTTAGTGATTACTTTTTTAAGAATGTATACCGCTAAAAATCACGCTAAAAAATACGGAATGAGAAAAGAAATAACTGATCCGATAACCTATTGGATTTCTTATTTAAGTGCTTTTGCAATCATTGGATTAAAAATAACGATTATGATTTTAAAAAAAGATGTATATGAAAGTAATTGGGCTATTTTTATTGACCTTATACCTAGTATAATATTAATGATACTTACAAGAACCATAGGTAGAACCGTTATTCTAAGAGCTGAAAAAATGATATATTTATCAAATTTAATTGCAGAAACTAAAGATATTAATAAATTTGTTAAAAAAGATAATGAATGGATACTTGTTACTACCACAGGAGAGTACCCTGTATCATTATCCAATACCACTGTATTAAGAGTTGCTGATATTACAGGAGCCGAAGTGGAAAACAAAACTAAAACTTACAAAGTATTGAAATAAGTAAAATTAAATGGTATAATTTTTGCAATGCTCCAATGGCGGAATGGTAGACGCAGTGGACTCAAAATCCACCGGTTAACAGCCATAGGGGTTCAAGTCCCCTTTGGAGCACCATTTTTTTTAAAATCTAAGGTTTGATACAATAAGTGTCAAACCTTTTTCTTTACATAAAAGAGTTATTTTCCTATTTGTAATGTAACAAATACCTTTCTAGGAACACAATTACCTCATCTACAACGATTTTTTTATTTATATTTTCACATTAACTTTTAAAACCAACTTTAGTGAATAGTTTTAAACATTATTTTATCAACACCTACTATTTTGTTATCATCATTGATAAAATATATTTGAGATGTGAGGATTAACAATATGAACGAAATGACATTAAAAGAAATTCAAGAACAAATGGAAATAGCAGACCAATTATATGAAGACTGCATTGAAAATATTGATTTAGTAGAATTATTAAACTCTCCAATAGCAAAGAAAAAAGCCAAAGCACATATGTGTGGAACTATTATCGAACAATATTTTAAAGCTTTAATTGTTTGGAAAGGTGGAACTTGGCAAGAAATGAAAAAGTTAAGTCATAACTTACTTGAATTATATAAACTATTAGATAATGAAGGAAAAAAGATATTATTAAAAATGTTTGATATAGATTATGAAAAATTCAAAAAGAAAGAAACTCCAAAACCAACTACTTCTAATCCTTTTTCTTCAAAATTCAATTCTTCTTTTCTAACTAATGGTAAATATGACGGTGAATATAATTTTCCAAAACAATTAAGTCAAGAAATGTTAAATTTAGAATATTTTGAGCAACTATTATCAAAAGTAAATGTTCCTTCTTTAAGGTACGCTAATAGTCAATTTGTGTTATCAGATAAAGATTTGATTAGATTAATCGATTTATCAACAAATATGCACGTTTTATCTAAATTAGCACGTGGAGAAAGAGAACAAAACATCAATAATAATATAAGACGTTAGTTTTATTAATTAGGTAAAAGAAATCAATTTTAAACCATAAAATTTATTATAAAACTTTTATACCAAGGAATCGAAATTTCGATTCTTTTTTTATATAGATTGATAGTGAAAAAAGTAGCAAAAAAACGCTCATTAAAAACGCAAAATATTGCTCACTTAAATTTTAAAATATTGCTCACTTATATTGCAAAAAGTTGCTCAGTTTGGTATGATAATAAAAAAGTAAGGTGGTCTAAACTATGAGTATAATAATGAATAAAAGCGAATACAAAAGAAGGATTATAGATACTACGATTGAAACATATTTGGAAATTAGCGGTGCAATTTGTATTGAAGGACCTAAATGGTGCGGTAAAACTTGGACATCTGCTTTTCATTCTAATAGCGAGTTTTTAGTTGGAGATCCTACTAATAACTTTTCAAACAGGCAACTTGCAGAGTTAAATCCTTCTTTGATTTTACAAGGAGAAACACCTCGTATGATTGATGAGTGGCAAGAAGTACCTGCTATTTGGGACGCTACTCGTGCTGAAGTAGATAAACGCCATAAGAAAGGACAAATTATTTTAACTGGTTCATCGACTCCAAAGAAAAAGGGGATTATGCACACAGGTTCAGGTAGAATTGTAAGATTGCGAATGAATACGATGTCATTATATGAATCAGGGGATTCATCTGGAAAAGTTAGTCTTAAAGAACTTTGTGATAATAAATTGACTACACAAATGTTTGATGAAATTTCGCTTGAAAAATTGGCAATATATATTGTTCGTGGTGGTTGGCCTGAAAATGTTTCTGTTGATGATAAAAAGGTTCATTTAATGTCGAGAGCTTATATGGATAATTTGATAAGTGAAGATTTGAATAATCTAGATGATGACATAGAATACGACAAGCATAAAACAGCGTTGCTTCTAAAATCACTTGCCAGAAATGAATCTACGACCGTATCAGACTTATCTTTATTAAAAGATATTTCTGCACACGATAGTGAATCAATGAGTAGAAATACGATTGCGAAATATCTTGAAGCATTGAATCGATTATTTATTTTTAATAATCAACCACCATTTTCTCCTAATCTTCGCTCATCACTTCGAGTAAAACAATCTAAAAAAAGACATTTTTCTGATCCAGCGATGGCTGCTGCTCTATTAAATATTACACCCGAAAAATTGCTTGGTGATTTAAACACTTTTGGTTTTTTATTTGAAGGACTTGTAGTGCGTGATTTAGCTATTTATGTGCAATCTTTTGGAGCAAAGTTATTTCATTATCAAGATTATAAAAGCAATGAAATCGATGCTGTAGTAGAACTTGAAAATGGTGATTGGTGTGCTTTTGAAATTAAACTTGGTGCGAAGAA
>CAYTZW010000011.1:26969-37310 GCA_964442785.1 uncultured Erysipelotrichaceae bacterium | reverse complement strand
CATCATAAACTGTAATAATGTATTTATAAGTAGAAGATAATTTCATAGAAGAACTTGTAGTATCATATTTAGCACTAGCAGCAGCTCCTTCATAATTGAAATTAGCTTTACTAAATCCTGATTTATAAGTACCTAATTCATCGATAAAATAGAATTCTTTAGAATTACCAACTATATAATTAATAGTACCACCAGCAACTAAACGAGTTCCAGAAGTAGAACCTTCTCTCATTACAGGAGCAGTTCTATCAATTTTGATATATGTATAATTAGAAATGTTAGATATGTTACCAACATTATCTAAAACTCTAAAATAAACTGTATTATTTCTTTCAGCACTCCATACACCTGCTGTTTTACTAGCAGTTGCTCCTGCACTCCAGTCATTATACCAATTAGTTTTATCATAACTATATTGATATTTAGCAAAACCACTTCCAGCATCAGTTGCTCCACTTAAAGTAATAGTTACGCCTTGATTAGTCCAATTACCATTACTTGAATTAGTAATTGTAACACCACTTACAACAGGGGCAGTTTTATCAATTCTAAGATAAGTTGTAGTAGGTAAAATAGTAGCATTACCAACAGCATCAACAACTCTGAAATAAACAATAGTATTAGCTTCAGCACTCCAAGTACCGTGGGTATCATCTATTTTATAAGCTCCACCCCAATCACTTTTCCAAGTGCTCTTATCATAACTATATTCATATTTAGAGAAACCACTATGAGCATCAGTAGCCCCTTTCAAAGTAATTGTAACACTTCCGTTTGTCCAATTACCATTACTTGAGTTAGTAACCGTTGCATTATTTACAACAGGAGCCGTTCTATCAACTCTAACTCTTTGACTGCCTGCGTGAGCAATATTGCCTACAGCATCTTTAACATAAACGTGATAATATGTATCAGTTTGAGTAGTAATACTTAATGTAGAAGCACTTGTCCAAGCACAATTTGTTGTACCAGGAGCAGTGGTACTACTATTTGTTACAAAACAATATGGAGAAGAAGCAAGACCAGATCTACTATCGCTAGCTTTTACAGATAAATTAGCGGTATATACCCAAGCATCACTTCCACCTGTATAACTTGAAACACTTGGAGCAGATTTGTCGATTTTAATATAAGTTGTTTTATCTGATAAAGTAGTATTACCAACATTATCAACAACTCTGAAATAAACGATAGTATTATATTCTCCACCCCAATTACCTATTGTACTAGTAGCGGTTGCAGTACCACTCCAATCATTGTACCAATTAGTTTTATCGTAACTATATTGATATCTAGCAAAACCACTTCCGGTATCAGTAGCACCACTTAAAGTTAGCGTAACATTTTGATTAGTCCAATTACCATTACTTGAGTTAGTAACTGCAAATTTACTTGCATCAGGAGCTGTTCTATCAACTCTAACTCTTTGATTACCAGCACTTTTAATATTACCTACAGCATCTTTTATGAAAGCATAGTAATAAGTATCTGTTGTAGTAGTAATGCTTAATGTAGAAGCACTTGTCCAACCACAACCACTGCTACTACTTGAAGTAGTGAAACAATATGGAGAAGAAGCAAGTCCTGAACCAGCATCACTAGCACCATTTATTGATAGAGTTCTACTTGTTGCCCAAGCATCGCTTCCACCTGTATAACTAGTGTAAGTAGGAGCAGTAGGATCGGCTTTAACTAATTTATATCCAGCATATTTTACATTGCCTGCTGCATCTTTAATATAAGCGTGATAATAAGAATTATTTGCACTTGTAATAGATTTAGTAGCACTAGATCCCCAAGAACAAGAACTATATCCAGGAGCAGTAGTAGAACTACTTGATACAAAACAATATGGAGAAGAAGCAAGGCCAGAACTAGCATCAGCAGCACCGTTTATTGATAGAGTTGTACTTGTTGCCCAAGCATCACCACCACCTGTATAACTAGTGTAAGTAGGAGCAGTAGTATCAATCCTAATATAAGTTGTTTGATCAATTAAAGCTGTATTACCAGCATTATCGACTACTCTAAAATAAACAATATTATTTCTTTGAGCACTCCAAGAACCTGTTGTTTTATCAGCAGTAGAACTGCCACCCCAGTCATTATTCCAAGTGGATTTATCATAACTATATTGATATTTTGCAAAACCACTAAGAGCATCAGAAGCACCACTTAAAGTAATTGTTACACCTTGATTAGTCCAATTACCATTACTTGAATTGGTAACTGTTACATTAGTTTTAACAGGAGCAGTTTTATCAATTTTGACATAAGTTATAGTATCTACTAAAGCGGTGTTACCTACATTATCCATAACTCTAAAATAAACAGTTTTATTATTTTCAGCACTCCATACACCTGTTGTACTAGTAGTACTTACACTACTCCAGTCATTATTCCAAGTAGATTTATCATAACTATATTGATATTTAGAAAAACCACTATGATCATCACTTGCACCACTTAAAGTAATTGTTACACTTCCATTTGTCCAGTTACCATTACTTGAGTTAGTAACAGTAACATTTTTTACAACAGGAGCGGTTCTGTCAACCTTAACTTGTTGAGAACCTGCACTTTTAACATTACCTACAGCATCTCTTATAAAAGCATAATAATAAGTATTAGTTGTACTAGTAATAGATAAAGTAGAAGAACTTGTCCAACCACAACTGCTACTACTACTTGAAGTAGTGAAACAATATGGAGTAGAAGCAAGACCAGACCCTGTATCACTAGCACCTGCTATAGTTAGTGTAGCACTATATACCCAGCTACTGCTTCCACCTGTATAACTAGTGTAAGTTGGAGCGGTTCTATCAACCTTAACTTGTTGAGAACCTGCACTTTTAACATTACCTACAGCATCTCTTATAAAAGCATAATAATAAGTATTAGTTGTACTAGTAATAGATAAAGTAGAAGAACTTGTCCAACCACAACTGCTACTACTACTTGAAGTAGTGAAACAATATGGAGTAGAAGCAAGACCAGACCCTGTATCACTAGCACCTGCTATAGTTAGTGTAGCACTATATACCCAGCTACTGCTTCCACCTGTATAACTAGTGTAAGTTGGAGCGGTTCTATCAACCTTAACTTGTTGAGAACCTGCACTTTTAACATTACCTACAGCATCTCTTATAAAAGCATAATAATAAGTATTAGTTGTACTAGTAATAGATAAAGTAGAAGAACTTGTCCAAGAACAACCACTACTACTACTGGAAGTAGTGAAACAATATGGAGTAGAAGCAAGTCCTGAACCTGTATCACTAGCACCTTTTATAGTAAGTGTAGCACTATATACCCAACTACTACTTCCACCTGTATAACTTGTGTAAGTTGGAGCTGTGGCATCAACAATTATTTCTGTTTCAACGATATGATCTGCATTATCATAAATACTGACAATATAAGTACCTTCTGATAAAGAACCATAGCTATATGAATAAACATTAAGGGATTTAGAAGTAGAAGTATCTGCTGTTTCATCGATTATAATATATTTTGTTAAATTTTGTGCTGATGAATTAGAAGGTGAGGCAAAACTTAATGTACAAGAACTGAAGTAATTTGTACTCGTGTAACTTACTTCTGTTCCATTACAACTTATTGTAGGCTTATTTGGCATTAAGTAAAATTCAAAATGTGTACTATTTCCTGCTTTATCATACACAGCCACCATAATGTTAACATTTATAGTAGTAAATGTATATGAACTATTAGTGGTTGTTGTTGTTTTATTATTTCCGTCATATATTACAAATGAAGCATATGAGTATCCTGACCCAGCATCTGAAAAATAAAATGTTTTGCTAGAAGCTGGATAATTAGTGGTACTTCCTGCTGATATAATTGTACCGCTTGATGAGTCTGCTCTGACAACAGGTGGGGTTGTGTCAGTAGCGGTTATTGTATATTGGTATTTTACATAACTATTATATGCCGTTCCTTGATAATAAGGTGTTTTTCCACTAAAAGTTGATACATTTCCAGAAGTATCTTCCCCACGATTATAAATCCATAAATAATAAGTAGTGTTAGTTGTAGGAGAAGGAGCAGTAGCGTTGAAAGATATCTTTGTGGAAGTTCTACTACTAAAAGTTGTTAGCCACGTAGAAGGATTTGTTGTAGAAGAAGTAGACCAACCATATTTGTAGAAGGTAGAACTACTGTAATTATATATTGGTGCGGTACTTGTTAATTGAACATATACAGATGCACCTGCTTTAATAGAAGAAACATTTGCCGTATACCATACAGGAGCAGATGTTGATACCTCAACAGTCAAAGTTAATTGGCATACCCAACTATAAGTATAAGTTCCATTAATAAGTTCAACATCAACAACAACTATGGTAAATGTACCTTCATATATTTTGATTTCGTATTGTCCATTTATACTACCACTAGAAGGATCAGAACCAGAATAAGAATGTATTACATAATTAGCATCACTTGAAGCCTCAAACATACCGTCATCAGTGTAAATGAATAAAGAGGCATAACCACCTTCTATTACATATGCAGTATATTCAATCTCCCAATTACTTTGGTCAGACATTCCATTAGCTGACCAAGTAACTTCATCTGTATCTGTAACTAAGACAGCAGCAGCATTTCCAAAATTTACACCATCATTGCCGTCATAATCTGATGCTTTTGCCATATTATTTGACAAAACAAATAGACTTATAAAAGCCAAACACAACGAGAATAAAATTATTCCTACTCGATTTCCCTTTTTCATAAATAACACCCCCAGATTACGCCTTTCTTACCAAAAGTGCATATCTTCTCTACGAGTACTATTATATATATATATATATATAAGGAAAACAAAAAAGATTTTCTTTTTTTCATATATAACTTTAGTTATATATGCTTTTTATCGAAAATCTTAAAAAATTTTAAAAGTTTTTTTATTTTTCATTTATAATTTCTAATGCTTTTTCCGTGTTTTTAAAATGTATTTTAGCGATTTCTTCTAGTTTTTGATAACCAAATTTTTCAATGATTTGTGCAGCAACTTCATCTACTTTATCTCCTGCTCCTTTTGGTAATTCAAGCCCTAGTTCTTTTGATAATTTATTCATCTTTAAGATATATGAATATCTTGCTATCATTGAGCCTACGGCTACTGCAGGATAATATGATTCTGCTTTTGTTTCAAAGTGAATATTTTTAGCAACAATTTTTTCGTTTTTTAAGTATTCATAATAACGGGTTTCATTAACAAACAAATCTAAAACTGTTAAGCATTTGTTGTCATTAGTTTTTTTTCTTAAATTAACAAAAGCTTGATTATGTAGATAAGCTTTTATCATTCCTTGATTAAATCCTTTTTTCACTAATAAATTATATTTGTCATTACTTAGTGATAATTGTGAATAGGTTATTCTTTTTAAAAGAATAGGTACTATTTTCATTATTTGTTCATCTTTGATTTTTTTACTATCTTTGACTCCTAATTGGTCAAGCCATTCAATATCGTTTTCAGTTACATAAGCAGCACAAACACATACTGGTCCAAAATAATCTCCTGTCCCAACTTCATCACTTCCAATATGAGTTGTTTCAGTTTTCCAAGTGTTTTCTTGATAGCCCCATAAAAGAGCTTCTTCATAAGCACTTACACCACTAAAAACAACTTTCCAAGAATTATAAACTTTTATGGTACATTCTGGCATTCTTATTATATATTTGACATATTCTTCATCTGATTTTTGAATACGGTCGCTGTAGAAAAATTTGAATTTTTCGATGTTTCTTTCAGCAATTTGAACTGAAAATATAGTTTTGTCCATTGGTATCACCTGACTAAAGTATATCACAAAATGGAAAAGAAAAAAACTTTTAATTAACGAGAAAATTAAAAATCGCTTATTTTACAATAAATATGGCAAGAAGTCTATAAATTTGTTATCATTATAGGGAGGTAAGAATATGAAAAGCATATATGAGATATTAGATATTGATGTAATAAAAAAGGAAATAAGTAATCTTGCTTATTGTCAAAAAACAAGACAAGATATTTTAAATATGCAATATAGTACGGATATAGAAAGCATTAATAATTCTTTAGATTTGTTAGAAAATGCTTATGAAATTCAAGCTCATTTTGGTTCTCCTAGTCTTGATTTTATTGATGATATTTCTAGTCTATTAGATTTAATTGAAAAAGATTATATCTTAAATATGGAAGAATTTAAAAATATTTATAAACTCATTAATGCTTCTATTCAAACTAGAGATTTTATTAAAAGAAACAATATAAATGAAAATAACATCGTTCTTCAAATGATGAAAAATTTAGAGGATTTAAAAAATTTAAAAAACAATTTTGATAAAATTTTTAATTATAATTTCCAAATAAGAGAAGATGCTTCTCCAAAACTTTTTAATATTAAAATGAAAATTGAAAATGAATTATCTTTTTTAAAGAAAAAGTTAAATGATTTAACAAGAGAAAATAGTTCCATTATTGTTGGTAGTTTGACTATGAGAAATGGAAGATATGTTATTCCAGTTTTAAATACTCATAAATATGCTATAAAGGGAATTATTGTGGATTCTTCTTCGTCTTTAAAAACATCTTATATTGAACCTGAAATTGCCTATGAAGTTAATAATAGAATTAGTAATTTAGAAGAACAATATCAAGAAGAAATTCAAAATATTTTAGTCCATTTAAGTAAAATAGTTAAAGATAGCATTTTATCTTTAAAAACTAACTATGAAATTATCTTGAAAATTGATGATTTGTTTGCTAAGGCTATTTATGCGTATAGAAATGATTGCTGTAAACCAATAGTTACTAATGATAAAGATTTGTCTTTTAAAGGTTTAAGACACCCTTTTATTAGTAAAGAAAAAGTTGTTACTAATGATTTGACTTTTAATAAAAATCTATTATTGATAAGTGGTCCTAATGCTGGTGGTAAGACAGTTTTGCTTAAATCAATCGCTTTAGCTTCTTTAATGATGCAAATGGGACTTTTTGTTTTTGCTACTAGTGCTACTATGGGAATTTTTAAAAATTACTATGTTGATTTAGGAGATAATCAATCAATTATTAATTCGTTATCAACTTTTTCTAGTCATCTTTTGAATTTGAAAACGATTTTAAATGAAGCCACTGATAAAGATTTTGTTATTTTAGATGAATTAGGTTCTTCGACTGACCCCAAAGAGGGAGAAGCATTAGCGGTTTCTATTTGTGATTATCTTATTAATCATTCTATAAAATGTATTGTTACAACGCACTTCGCTAATTTAAAAAATTATGCTTTAAACAATTCTTCTTGCTGTTTAGTAAGTATGGAATTTAATTTAAAAAATTTAGTTCCAACTTATAAGATTATTGCCAATTCCACTGGTAATTCTTATGCCTATGAAATAGCTTTAAATATGGGAATTAAAAAAGAAATAATTGATAAGGCCATTGAGTTTAAGAAACAATTTTCTTCTTCAGTGGAATTATCTTTGGAAAATTTAGAAAAATTAAGAAGTGAACTTGAAGAAAAAAATAAGGAAATAGTTTTCCTAAAAGAAGATTTAGAAAAGAAAATTTGGCAACAAAAAGAAATAAATGATGACCTTGTTAATCAATTAAATAAAGTTAAAACTACCGCTAATGAAAAAATAAATGAATATGTTAATGAAGCAAAAGAAGAAATTGACCAAATGCTTCTTTCTTTATCAAGTGAAACTAAAGAACATAAATATATTAAAGCAAAAGGAGATTTAGAAAAGAAGTTTTTAGAATTAGAAGAAAAGAAAACAGATTTTGATTTTGCTAAAAATGATGAAGTTTATGTGAAATCTTTAGGTCGGGTAGGAACTATTGAAAGTATTAAAAATAATTTGTGTTTAGTGGTGCTTGATAATATGAAAATAAATATTGATAAAGCGGATTTAGAACCTTTTACTAATCAAAAAGATACTAAAAGGAGTAAATCGCATCATCAAATTAAAAGTTTTAAAACGGTTAGTCCTGAACTTAATATTATTGGGCAAAGGTATGAAGATGCCAAAGCGAACATTATTGCTTATTTAGATGCTGCTTTATCTTCTTCACTAAAAATTGTGCGAATTATTCACGGTTTTGGAACGGGAACTTTAAGAAATTTAACTCACGAAATATTAAAAAATAACAAATATGTGAAAACTTATCATTATGGAGGAGCCAATGATGGTGGTATGGGAGCTACCATTGTTGAGTTTAAATAAAATGAAAGAAAATATTAAAAGAAAACTTGAAATATTGCCTCTTGAACCAGGTTGTTATCTAATGAAAGATAAAGACGGTCGTATTATTTATGTAGGGAAGGCTAAAAAACTTAAAAATCGTGTCAGCCAATATTTTAATCGTGCCGTTAATGGTAAGACGGCTCTTTTAGTTGCCGATATTGATGATTTTGATTACATTGTTACCAAAAATGAAAAAGAGTGTTTACTTTTAGAGTTGAATTTAATTAGAAAACATATGCCTAAATATAATATTCTTTTAAAAGATGGCTCTCATTATCCTTATATCCTTTTAACTAATGAGGAACACCCAAGATTAAGAATTGTCAGAAAAGTTGATAAAAGAAAAGGACGTCATTTTGGTCCTTATTCTGATTCTAGTGCTGCAAGGAAAGTTTTAAATCTGATAAATCAAATTTATCCTTTGAGAAAATGTCAAAATATTCCTCCTAAACCTTGTTTGTATTATCATACGAATCAATGCTTAGCACCTTGCATCAATAAGGTAGGAGAAGAAGAAAAAAAGATAGTAAAAGAAGTTATTGATTTTTTAAATGGAGAAAATAGTAAAATAAAGAAAATCTTGACTTCTAAAATGAAAGAAGCCAGTGAAAAAATGCTTTACGAACAAGCTTTAGAGTATAAAAATATGTTAGATTATTTAGAACATATAAATGAGAAACA
Organism: uncultured Erysipelotrichaceae bacterium; assembly: GCA_964442785.1. Taxonomy (GTDB): domain Bacteria; phylum Bacillota_I; class Bacilli_A; order RFN20; family DUOF01; genus SIG223. Next base: position 28,370 of record CAYTZW010000011.1, on the reverse strand, counting down.
AAATGTCGAATCTTCAACTTTGAAAGATTGTGATGTATTTGGATTTCATACTCAAGATGGATATATTGCTTTTTCTACTCTTATTTATAGAAATGGGCTTTTAATTGCTAAAGAAGATGAAGTTCTACCTTATTTTGATAGTATTGAAGACGCTCTTTATTCCTATTTAAATCAATTTTATCTTAGTCATATTGTTCCTAGAAATATTATTGTTCCTCATATTTTAGATAAAGAATTATTAGAAGAAGTTTTTCAAACTACGGTTTTATTTCCAACTCGTGGAAGATACAATGAGATAGTTTCTATGGTAGCAAACAACGCTATCAAGGCAATGGAACAAAAATTGTTAGGAAGTAAAAAATATCAAGATAATTACTTATTAATGGAAGATTTGAAAAAATTATTAGGTTTAGAAAAATTAGAAAGAATTGAAATGATTGATAATTCGCATACTGCAGGAACTAATTTAGTAGCTGGAATTGTTACTTTTATCAATGGTATTCCTTCAAAAAAAGATTATCGAAAATATCGTTTGAATAACTTAAACTCAATGAATGATTTAGAGTCTACTAAAGAAGTTGTTTATAAAAGGTTATATAAATATTTAATAGGAGAAGCACCTTTAATGGATTTATTGGTAGTTGACGGAGGTATAACTCAGCTTCATATTGCTAAAGAAGTTGCTAATTCAATGAAAATTAATGTTGCCATAATTGGACTAGCCAAAAATGAAAAGCATCAAACAAGAGCCATTATTGACCTAAACGAAGAAGAAGTAATCTTAAATAAAGATGACCCATTATTTTTATTTTTAATGAAATTACAAGATGAAGTACATCGATATGCGATTACATATCATCAAAAAACTCGTTCTAAATCTCTGATTTCTTCTTCTCTTGATAATATAAAAGGATTAGGAAAAGTAAGAAAAGAAAAACTCTTAGCAATATATAAAACTATAAATAATATAATTAATGCTAGTGTTGAAGAATTATCTCAATATGTTCCGATTGAAGTTGCTAAAGAAATTAAGGAGAAACTTCAATAAAATGTGCTTTTGACTTAATAACCAAATTCCACTGTCTTGCATAATATATATTAGTCCGAGGAGGTTAGCAAATATATTATGCCATCGGTGCTTACCAAAAGAGAGAAAGAGGTTTTTAGTCTTCTTATTGAAAATAAATCGACTAAAGAAATTGCAGATTTATTATTCATAAGTGAAAAAACTGTTAGAAATCACATATCCAATGTTATGCAAAGACTAGGAGTTAAAGGTCGTGCTCAAGCAGTAGTAGAACTTATAAAACTTAATGAAATCTCTTTATAGCCCTCAGGGGCTATTTTTTTGTTCTATTTTTTCTTTGCTTTTCATATCTATTATTGAGGTGCAAATAAATG
>CAYTZW010000011.1:0-26869 GCA_964442785.1 uncultured Erysipelotrichaceae bacterium | reverse complement strand
TTTTGTTCTATTTTTTCTTTGCTTTTCATATCTATTATTGAGGTGCAAATAAATGAAAAAAATTTTAAGCAAAAAGAATTTAGTTTTTATTTTTCCTTTTTTAGCATTAGTAATTACCATAATAGCGGTTTCTACTAACAAAGATTTAGTTAAACCACAAACGATAACAACTAATTATGAAACAGATGTCAATTATAAAAGAGTTTATGCTATAAGCGAAGATAATAATTTGGTCGTTCCTCTTACCGCAACTTGTCCTACTAATTCTTCTTTAGCGGAAGAAATGCTTTGTGTAATTAATTTGTTGAAAGAAGATAGTGAAGTAACTTCTTCTACAGGTTTTACCTATACTTTAAATAAAAATGTTAAAGTTAACGCCATTGAGATAGAAAATAATATTGCCTCTATTGATTTTTCTAGTGATTTTAGCGAATATCCTGCTAGTAAAGAAAGAAAAATTTTGGAGTCATTAGTTTGGACTTTATCTCAATTTGATACTGTTGACGGTTTGATTATTAAAGTTGACGGTTTAGTTTTAGAAAAAATGCCTCAAAATAATACTCCTTTACCTTCCCTTTTAACTAAAAGCATTGGCATAAATCATTATTTAGGAGAGGCAAATCCTTATGAAACTGTTTCCGTAACGGTTTTTTATCAAACGGAAATTAACAATTTAACCTACTTAGTTCCAGTTACCAGAAGAATAAAAGATAAGGAAAATCCGGTATCAAATTTACTTGAAGCGATGTTTTTAGAAATAGATTTTTATACAGGATTAAAAGAAGTTTCTACTTTAAATTATTTGGAAGTTAACAGCTTTGATGTAACCGAAAATATTTTAGAATTGGATTTGTCTGATAAATCTTTATTAGAAGAATTATGTGTAAAAGAAGAAATATATGAACTCTTAATGTTAACTTTTAATGAACTCAATGAATTAGATTTAGAAATGAGTTTTACCGTTGATGAAGAACCTGTTTATGTAAGTGGTTATCAAAACTATAATCAAGTAAAAGTTAGTAATATTTTAATAAATGATATCGAATTATAACTAGTTTTGTCGAACCTATTGCAAATAATAAAAAAAAAGATATAATGACTTTTCGGGTGAAATAATGAAACTAAAATTATTGATTTATTTTGCAGTAAGTCTTTATCTAGGAGTAGTTTGTAATACTGAATGTTTAAAAGCTTTGTCTTCTTCTAGTGATGGTAATTTTCTTGTATATGAACAAAATGAAAATGTCTATTTGCGAAATTACCATAATGATACTACTAGTTTTATAAGCCAAGGTAAAATGCCCACCATTTCCTCCGATGGGCGTTTTATTGTGTTTTCTAAAACAAACGAAAATAAAAAATGCCCTTCATTGCTAAATGGAGAAATGGAACAATGTGTGGATATATTTTTATATGACCGATTGAAAGAAAAATACTATAATGAAACCGAAAAGTTTAACAATCATAGTTATTTAGCCACCCTTTCTAGTAATAATCGTTATTTAGTTTTAGAAACTTTATCTTCAAACATTGAAGGCTTATCTAGTTCTTGTCAAAGCTATTACTCTAATGAAAATCGTACTTGTTCTAATATTGTTTCGATTGATTTAGAAACAAGTAAAATAAATATCATCACTAACAATAGCCATTATGATAGTTTTGATCCTTCCGTAAATGAAGACGGCAGTGTAATTACTTTTCGTTCTTTTTCTCCTTTTACAAAAGATATTAAAAAACTATGTTATAATCAATATAGTGAAACATCATCTTATTGTTCCACAATTTACTATTATAAAGATGAAAAGATAAAAAGAGTTTCTTCAGGAAAAAATGATGCCTACAATCCCCTTGTTAGTTCCAATGGTAAGTATATTACTTATCAATCTTTTGATTGTGAAGTTGCTGATTATTATCATTATTACAATTCAATATATAAATATGATTTGGAAAATGATGTAAAAACTTTAATTACTAATAACCCTAATAGAATGGTTGAAAATGTGTATTTAAGTGATGACGGAAATCTATCGGGTTTTATAACGGAAGCGACTAATTTGAATTCCCTTCTTTCATTTTCTCCTCGTTATATTTTATATAATGAAAATAATCAAGATTATACAATTTTAGCAGAAGAATGCGAAGAAGCTATAAGTGTTAGTAATGGAAAAAAATATTTTTATATGTTTAATCAGTCGATTTTTAAAAGTGAATACATTGATATAAAAGTTTCTAGTTTAAAAGATACTTATTTTCTACTAAATTCTTCTTATAATTTGACCAAAAATTTACAAATACCAAAAGATTGTAATTTTAAAATTGTTGATGTTGGAAATTTTTCAATTAATCAATTAGGAGATTATCCAATTACTATTGAAGTTTATAATCAAAATGATAGTGTTAGTTATTCATTTATTGCTCACGTAATTGAAAAAGATGACCCACCTATTTTTGATTGTCAATCAGTTTATAAAGTAGAAGCAGGAAATCTTTCTTTTTCACTTGCAAATAAAGTCAAAGTTAATGATTTAATAGATGGAGATTTGTCATATCAAGTTGTTAATGATGACAATTTTGATATCTATAAAAAAGGTAGTTATCAGATTGTTTTAAAAGCTACGGATAGTAATCAAAATACTACTTTTCAAAATATAACTATTGAAGTATATGAAAAAAAGAAAAATGGCTTTCTTTCTTTTTTAGGAGCAATTCTCTTTTTTGGAGGATTAATTTCTTATATTTACTTTTCTTCCAAGAAAAGTCATTGCAGTTGAATTATTAAAATGTTATCATATAAAAAAATGCGAGGTACCCTTAAGGGACGACAGCGAGGAGGACAGAGTATGGTTTTAACAGTTAATGTCAATAACTCTAATATTGTTTTAGGAGTTTTTGAAAATGAAAAATTGGTTACCGTTGTTAAAACAGTAACTGATAAGACAAAAAGCGAAGAAGAATATTTGCAAATATTTAGCGATTTACTTGAAGGAAAAGGAATTGATTTGAAAAGTATCGAAGGCGTTGTTCTTTCTTGTGTAGTAGCTCAATTAATTACTACCATTGATGAAGCCTTAACAGAACTTTTAGGTTATCACCCTATGCAAATTGCTGCAGGAGTAAAAACAGGTTTACCAATTAAAGCTGATAATCCAGCAGAAATTGGTTCTGATATTATTATTGGTGCTGTAGGAGCTATTTCAAGATATGAAAAGCCACTTGTAATAGTAGGAATGAATACGGCTACTGTATTTACTGTAATTGATAATAAAGGAACCTTAATAGGTGTAAGTATTGCCCCTGGAGTTCGTATTGGAGCTGAAGCACTAAGTATGCGTGCTAGCCAATTACCATATGTACCACTTGAAGCTCCACAAAGAGTAATCGGTAGAAATACGGCTGAAGCAATGAAATCTGGAATAATGTTTGGAGCTGCTTCAATCGTCGATGGTATGATTGATAGAATTGAGGCTGAACTTGGTGAAAAGGTTAATGTAGTTCTAACTGGTGCTATTGCTAAAAGAGTAGCTAACTTATGCAAAGTGCCTGTTATGGTAGATGAATATTTACAACTTGAAGGTATGAATGAAATATACCACCGTAATACTAAAAAAGAAAAGTAGGACTGTATGAGACTTAGAAATAAAAAATGGGCAAGACCTTTACTTGATAGTTTAGAAAATATATCTATCAAAGAAGGAAGTATAAATAAAGGAAAGTGGCAAGATATTTTCCAAAATAAAAATCCAATTTATTTAGAAATTGGTATGGGGAAAGGAGATTTTATTTGTGGCTTAGCAAGTAAAAATCCTCATATAAACTTTATTGGTATTGAAAGAGCAGAAACTGTTGCAGCCATTGCTTTAAAAAAGATAAATAATCTAGAATTAACGAATGTTAGAATTATGAATGATGACGCTATTAATTTAGAAAACATCTTTGAAAAAGAAGAAATTTCTCAAATATATCTAAATTTTTCTGACCCTTGGCCTAAGAAAAGAACAACGAAAAAAAGATTAACGTATGAAACTTATTTGAATATATACAAAAATATTTTGATAAAAAATGGAAAAGTAATTTTAAAGACGGATAATAGAAATTTATTTGATTATTCAATTACTTCTTTTCAAGAAAATGGTTGGGAATTAGCAAATATTAATTTTGATTATCCTCTTACAGATAATCAAATAGATGTTCCTACTGAATATGAAAAAAGGTTTAGAGAAATTAATAATCCAATTTGTCGATTAGAAGCAAAAGTGAAGGGAGATAATTAGTATGGAAAAGAAAGAAAAAAAACAAGTTAACCACGAAACTTCAATTTTAAGACCTGAAGATTTAGCAAGAATTAATGAAATTGTAGAACCTGAAAAAAAAGAAAAAAAAGGCTTTTTTAGTTTTTTAAAAAAGAAGAAAAATAAATAACTATCATTTGATAGTTTTTTAATTATACAAGGAGAAATAAAATGAATAATACCATTGTTATTGCTATAATTCTTTTTATGGCAACATATATTTTACTTTTATCTTTACCAAAATACCGTGCCTATGTAAGTTTAGCATCTTCAGTTGTTTTTTCAGTTTGGCTTTCTGTTAATAAAAGCGTAAATTTAGGATTTAAAGATATTATTAATGCTATTGATTTTAATGTTTTAATGATGATAGCAGGTACTATGGGAATAGTAGTGCTTTTTATCGAGTCGAAAATGCCTATGAAAATAGCAGATTTTGTTGTTTCTAAATTAAAAAATGTTAAAGCTGCTATTGTCGCAATGGCTGTTTTAGCAGGTGTTATTTCAGCATTTGTAGATAATGTGGCAACTGTTTTAATGCTTGCTCCAATAGCCTTAGCAATTTGCAAACAACAAAATATTTCTCCTGTAGCACCAATTATTGCTATTACCATATCCTCTAATCTTCAAGGGGCGGCTACTTTAGTTGGCGATACGACCTCTATTCTTTTAGGAGGCTATGCTAATATGAATTTCTTTGATTTTTTCTTTTTTAAGGGAAAACCAAGTTTGTTTTTTATCGTTGAATGTGGAGCTTTACTAACAACCTTTTTATTGTTGTTTATTTTTAGAAAAGAAACAAAACCTTTAGAACCACAACCAAAAACAGAAGTAACTGATTTTGTTCCTTCATTTTGTATGGGTGGCGTAATTATTTCTCTTATTTTAGCCTCTTTTATAAAAAGTCCGCATAACACAACTTTAAAAACTATATATGATTTAAGAAATGGGATTATTTGTATTTTATTTTTATTACTAGGATTAATAATTGATTTTATAAAGAAAAAAGATTTTAGTTCTTTTAAAAAGGTTTTTAAAGAAATTGATTATCAAACTTTACTTTTACTTGCTTCTTTATTTGTCGTAATTATGGGAATTACAAAAGCTGGAGTTATTGATAAAATATCTTACTTTTTATCTGAAATAGGTGGCGACAATATTTTCGTCTTGTATACTATAATCGTATTTGCGAGTGTTCTTATTTCGGCTTTTGTTGATAATATACCATACGTTTTAACGATGCTTCCTGTTATTCAAAAACTTTCTATTTCCTTAGGAATTGCCCCTTATGTGTTGTACTTTGGTTTACTAGTAGGTTCTACTTTAGGTGGTAACATTACTCCTATTGGAGCTTCTGCCAATATCACAGGAATTGGGATTTTAAGAAAAGAAGGATACGAAGTAAAAACAAAAACGTTTATGAAAATAAGCGTTCCTTTTACAATAGTAGCTGTTATTTCAGGATATTTATTTACTTGGATTTTTTGGGGTATCTAATTTACTTTTTACCTTTAATGTAATTTTCTAATATTTTGATATTGTTAGGGTCTTCAAGTATGAAATCTTTTAGAATTTTACTTCTACTTACACATTTGAGTACGAGTTCTTTACTTAGATAATCTTCCTCATTTTCTTTAATCAAGGGATTATTACCTAAAAGATAATCAATGCTGACACCAAATAATTCCGCTAATTTGACAATATTTTGATAACTAGGAACTCTTTTTCCATTTTCATAATAACAAATAGTAGCTTTATTAACGGACAAATAATCGGCTACTTGTTGTAAAGTGTATTCTTTTTCTAGTCTTAATGATTTTAATCTTATTGAAAACATATATATCAACCTCAAAAGAAATTATATAGAGGAATATTTAAGTTGATTTATTTGTTAACTACTAGTTTATACTTTTTTTAAATTTTGCAATAATAGACAAGAATTTCCTTGTTTTTATAAAATATTAAAGACTTTGAAATGTTTAATTTTGACATAAAAAACTACTAAATACATTAAAATCTATATCTTAATGAAAAAAACTTAACAAAAATGAAAATCTAAAGTATAATTTTAATGATTTAATAATTAAATTTATTTTAAAAATCAAATAAAATGTTAAAGGAGAAGATAATAATGAAAAAAATAGGAAAATATTTGTTAACACTAGTTTTTGGACTTTCAAGTGTATTTGCAGTTGTTGGTTGTGGTAGTGAAGAACCAAAAGATGACCCTAGTGCGATAAACAATGAAGATTGGAAAAACACATTTGATATGAATGTGTTTAGTGCCAAAACTTTAGTAGATGTTACTCCTGATGATGATGTTGCCAATAGTGGTTATGAGATAAGTTATTATCAAAGTAATTATGAAATAAAATATATCAATATGTTTCCTTCAAATAACAATGATGACGGTAGAATTCTTAATGTAAGTTATTTGAATGGTGGTTCAGAAAAGTTCACTTATAAATATAGTGCAAGTACTTCAAGTTGGAATTGGGAACACGAACTTGGAGTTCAAACTGAATATGATGCAAATATTAAAGATATTCGTGATTTGATATGGTATGTAAATCAAAATCAAGCTAAATTTACAAAAGATAAAGGATATAGTTCCTACACTTTAAATATTACTGATAATCGTGTTAAAGAACTAGTTTCAGGAGTAAAAGAAGTAATGGGAGCAACTGCATTTAATATTGATGTAATATTTGTAACAAGTGATACTATCTATTTAAATTCTAGTAGTGGCCAAACAATTATATTTATTACTTTTGATAATATATCCGCAGTTGACTATTTAGTTAGTCTAAAAATAGATAATTTTACAAGTAGTTATACATTAGTAAATGATTCTGATGATGTAAATCAAATAAGACTAGAAGTTACTCCAACGGGATTTCACGTAATTACCCTTGACGATGAAGAATATTTAAAGGATAATGGCGATGGTATTTATGTTGCTTACATAAAAGAAGGAAATACATTTACTAAAAATGATAATATCAATAAAACTGCCTATGAAACTGAATATAAAAACTTTGTAGCTAGTCATACATTTGATTTTGCCTCTTTACAAACAAGTGATTTTAAAATTGTCGACGGAAAATATGTTTCTAATGAAAAGATAGACTTAACTGATACAGGTACTAAATATGAATACCACTTTTCTAATATTGTAATTGATTTAGAAAGAGAACAAATTACTTGGGATTACCTTGTTCACGACAAATCATTAAACCTAGATTCTCCTACATATAAAATAGTACTATCTATTCTTAGAGAAGGAATATCTTACCCTACAGTAGAGTAACAAATATACTTTTTTAAACATTAATCTCACCACTTGCATATAATAAAGTGGTGATTTTTTTATGAACAAATATTATTTAGTTGGCATAAAAGGGACGGGTATGGCTTCGTTAGCTTTGTTTTTAAAAGAAAAAGGATATGAAGTAAGAGGAGCAGACACAGATGATTATATTTTTACTGAAGAAGAATTAAAAAAACATAATATAAAAATTGATAATTTAGAACATCTTTGTTATGAAAATTATGATATTGTCGTATTAGGAAATAGTTTTTTAAATATGAAAATAAAGGACAAAAAAACAACTACTTATCCTGAAATGTTAAATCTTTTGATGAAAGAATATCTTTCAATAGGAGTATGTGGGACACACGGTAAAACTTCTACTTCTAACAATTTAGCTTACTTGTTAAATAGTGATTTTATAATCGGAGATGGTACTTCTTGTTATAAAGGTTCACCATATTTTGTTTTTGAAGCGTGCGAATATAAAAGAGTTTTTCTTAATTATGAACCTGATTATTTAATTGTAACTAATGTTGATTATGACCACGTAGATTACTATAAAACAAAAAAAGATTATAATCAGGCTTTTATAGAATTTATTAGTCAAGTTAAAAAACAAGTTATTGTAAATGGAGATGATTCCTTTTTAAAAAAACTTCCGAATACCATAAAGTATGGATTAGGGAAAAATAATGATATACGAGCCATTAATATTAAATATCATCAAGAAGGAACTTCTTTTGATTTATTAATTGAAGGAAAATTTTATAAAACATTTAATCTAAAAATCTATGGAAAACATAATCTATATAACATTTTAGCGTGTATTTCAGCATTGTATGTATTAAAAAAGGAAATTAATATTCAAGAATTGCCAATTACCAAAAGAAGATTTAATGAATATATCTATAAATCTAACGTTTTTATCGATGATTATGGACATCACCCAAATGAGATAAAAGCCACTTTAGAAGCCATAAGACAAAAATATCCAACTTATAAAGTAGCTTTAATCTTTCAACCTGACCGTTATTCACGAATTAAAAAATTTGCAGAAGATTTTGTTTCTACCTTTTCTTTAGCCGATGAAAGTTATCTTTTACCTTTTCCAAAATGTTCTTTAAAAGAAAAAGGAATAGAAATATCTGATGACTATTTAGCAACCTTAGATAAGTCTATTGTCTTTATCGATAAAGATTTTTCACGTTTTAAAAATTATCAAAATTATCTTTTTTTAATGAGTAGTTCAAAAAATGTCAATACTATTAAAGAAGAAATAATAAAGGAGATGAAAAATAATGCTAACTGATATATTGCTTTTAGGTGCAGGTGTGATGATAGGCTCTTTAATATCTAATAAAGCCAAACAAAATGATTTTAAGGTTTGTCAAACTCCAGAATCTTTATACGATGATGTTAAAGAATGTTTAATTCAATTATATGATGAGATAAAAGATATTAAAGTTGATGATGTCAAAAATTCTTTAATGGATAAATATCAAAAACTAAAGAAAAAAATTGATAGTATTGATTTTACTTCGATGAAAGAAAAAGGAATGGAAACAATGAAAACAATGAAAAAATCAATGAAGGATTTGAAAAAAGAAGTAAAGAAATCAAAGGAAGATTGACTTAAAAGAGTAACTATGATACTATAAAAACACGTTGATAGGAAGAAACTTATTAAGGCGTTTTGTAGAGAGTCAATGGTTGGTGAAAATTGATAAACAATAATAGGTTATACACCCTGGAGTATCTTTATGAAAAGTAAAGACGTTGACTGCGTTAAAGTAATTAAGATGCATAAGATTTACTTATGAATCAGGATGGTACCGCGTTTTAAACGTTCCTGAAAGGGAACGTTTTTATATTGTTTAGGAGGAAAAAATATGGGTATTTATGAAGAATTAATTGAGAGAGGTTTAATAGCACAAGTTACTGACCAAGAAAAGATTAGAGAGTTAGTTAACAATGGAAAAGCTGTCTTTTATATTGGTTTTGATCCAACTGCAGATAGTTTGCACGTAGGTCATTTTATGGCTTTGTGTTTGATGAAAAGACTTCAAATGGCAGGTAATAAACCTATTGCTTTAGTAGGTGGAGGAACAGCGATGATTGGCGATCCAAGTGGTCGAACTGATATGCGAAAAATGCTAACTAAAGAAGATATAAATCATAATATAGAATGCTTTAAAAAACAAATGTCCCGATTTATTGATTTTAGTAACAATAAAGCTATTTTGTTAAATAATGCTGATTGGTTAATGAATTTGAATTATGTGGACTTAATACGTGAAGTAGGTTCTTGTTTTTCTGTTAATAAAATGCTAACTGCTGAATGCTACAAACAAAGAATGGAAAGAGGTTTATCTTTCTTAGAATTTAACTATATGATAATGCAATCTTATGACTTTTACTATTTGTATCAAAATTATGATTGTAATCTGCAATTTGGTGGTGATGACCAATGGTCAAATATGTTAGGTGGAACTGAACTAATTAGAAAAAAACTTTCTAAAGATGCCGAAGCAATGACGATTAACTTACTTTTAAAAAGCGATGGTACCAAAATGGGAAAAACAAGTGGCGGTGCCGTGTGGTTAGATGAGAATAAAACCTCTCCATTTGAATTCTATCAATATTGGAGAAATGTTGATGATAGCGATGTCATTAAATGCTTAAAAATGTTAACATTTATTCCTATTGAAGAAATTAAAAAAATGGAAAGTTTTAAAGGAGAAGAATTAAATAAAGCTAAAGAAATATTGGCGTATGAATTAACTAATTTAGTACACGGAAAAGAAAAAGCTGACAAGGCAGAAGAAGCTGCAAAAGCCTTATTTACAGGAAGTTTAAATTTAGAAAATGTTCCTACCTTTGCATTAGCTAAAGAAAATCTAAATATAAATATTATGGATTTGTGTGTAATAAGTGGCTTTATTCCTTCCAAAAGTGAAGCCAGAAGACTTATTTTACAAGGTGGATTGACTTTAAATGATGAAAAAATTAATGATTTTAACTTTGTAGTAAAAGAAGAAAATATTAAAAATGGTTATCTTTTACTTAAAAAGGGAAAGAAAAACTTTTTGAAAATTACTGTTGAATAGTGTCTATATAGACACTTTTTTTATGCAAACAGATTGCAATTATATAGTTATTTATTAAATAAATATATAAACTGAAAATATTAGATTGAGAAATTGATGTTTTTTTAGTATAATGTAATTACGAAAATTGAATATTTAAGGGGGTGTAGATATGAATCCTAAAAAACGCTTATATGGGATTGTATCTTTGATGGGGACATTCTTTTTAATGTTATTGTTTATTTTTAATATGGGAATAAAACTAAGTGCAGCTAATTTAAATGTAGATGGCTTTGATTTGTCATATACTATTACAGATGATAATGGAAATATAACAGAGGTTTTCTATGAACTTGACACTTGGAATAATAATAAAAATGTAACGTTAACTTATGATAATAATAAAACAAGTGATAGTTATTATGTTTGTAAAAAAAGTGATACTGAAGAATGTAAAAATTCTGCAGAAAGCAATTTTTCAAATGTTAACAGCAAACAAACGTTTGATGATGGGGAATATGTATTATGGATTAAGACTGCTTCTACAAATGAAATAAAATCGTATAATATAATGATTGATACTACTGCTCCTACTGGAACAATTAAAAAACTTGAAGATAATAATAACCAATGGAGTAAAACGTTTTCTATTAATTATTCTGATTTTTCAAATTATACAGATGCTTTATCAGGCATTTCTAAAATAACATATACAACTTGTGATATTGAAAATGAAGATAATTGTACAACTGGAGGAAGTATAGAAGAAGAAATAACTTCTGCTATTAATTATTTAACTATTGATACTTCAAAAACTTATGTTTTTAAAGTTTATGATAATGTTCCTGATAATGGAAATTTAACTACACCTAATGTTTATACACAAACTTATAAGTTTTATATTGATAATGGAGCACCTACAATGGATATTAATGCACCAGATTTTACTAAATGTGATGATGAAAAAACTTGTGATTTTAGTAATATTAAATGGCTTTTAAAAGAAAATAAACAAACAGCTAAAATAACTTTCACAAAGTTCAATGATAATAGTGAAAGTGGTGTTAATGAATATGGTTATAAAATTGAAAAAATAAATGTGGATAGTGGTATTTGGAAAGATGATACTTTTTATCCAATAATAGAAAATTCTACTGAAGTAACAACAGCAAAAACTTTTGATTATGATTATAGTACGTTAAAAGAAGGATATTATCGTGTTACTTTTTATATAAATGATAAAGCAGGTAATCAAACTGAATATAAATATTATTTTGGCATTACTTCTAACCCAATTTTTAAATTAGATTTAGATGACGGATACAAAATACTAAATTCTATTAAATGCTTTAAAAATGATGAAGAAAAAGAATGCTATGAAAGTGATAAAATTGTTCTAAATATTGATACTACTGATACTAGTTATTATGAAATAGGAAATGCTGGATTTGGTCATTATGAATATAGTTACCAAACAAAAGAAAATGACACTTCTGAATGGAATGAATGGAGTAGTTTTGCAAAATATGAAAGTGAAGTAATTTGGACTGAAAGTGGCTTCTACAATTTCAAATTTAAAGTCTGCGATAAGGGAAATAATTGCAGTGAAGAATTATCTTATTCTTATTATGTTGAAGAGTGGGATAAAAATTATTTATATTTAGATAAAGTGAGTGATACTTTGGATGTTAGAATAGGAAATGCAGTGGTTGAAAACAATAATCAATATGTATCCATTACTACAAACGTACTTAATGTCATTTCTGAAAAAGAAGTATTGAAATACACTTTTGGGACTAATAAAGAATACTCAGATAGTGCAGAATGGATTGATTTATCTATTGATAAAGAAAATAAAGTTTATAAGCCTACAGAAGATATCAAAAATATCATTGTTTATTATCGAGATAAAGCAGGAAATGAAAGTTATTATGGAAATGAAGAAAATAGTGAAAACTTGAAAGGAAAATTCAACTATGTTGCTCCTATTTTAACATTTGATGAAGAAAATATTGTAACTTTAAACGGAAAGCAAGTAGCTTTTACTATTGAAAAAGTTTCTACTTCTGTATTTACAATTTCGCAAATATGTTATTCTTGGACTAAAGAAGCAACTACTTTAACTACTTTTTCAACTTGTGAAGATTTCAAAGTTAATAATGAAAATAATTATGCGGAACTTAGTGAAAAAGAATACCAAAAATATGAATTTGGTACCGATTCAAAATTCTATCAATATTTAAAAAATAATGAAAGTGGCGAATGGTACCTTAATATAGGAGTTATGGATAGCACTGGTGAAGTTGTAATTGGTTCTAAATTGTATATTGTGGATTTTGATGTTCCTAATATTGAATTTGTGGGAATAGAAAAAGATAATATTGAAAGTGAAAAATCTTGGTTAAAAGATGATTTAGAATTTTCTGTTAAATTTTCAGATGCTCAAAAAATTTCTAAAATCACTTTTGATATGTATGTTATCGAAGATGATTTTTCAGAAAATCGTATGATTGCTAATGCTGAGAAAATGTATATCGAATGGCTTTATGAATATGGAATAAGTTCAAGGAATAACATTAAATATTATTTGGAAATTGTCGGTAATCCTACAAATTCTACTGGCAAGGAAGCCCTAATAAATTTAAAAACATTAATTTCAGACACAAATTATTTTAATAGTTCCAATTTAGATGGAGGAAAATTCAAATTTGTCATAAAAGGGTATGATATTTATGACAACGAAGTAGAGGAAACCTTATATATCAAAGTAGATAGAGTTGCTGATGATTTTGAAATCAAATGGTCTAATTCAACATCTTCTGCACAAAAAAGAAAATTTGAATTTGTAACTTCAAATAGTAGAAGCTCTATTAAAAGACATTGTTATTTAAAAGGACATTATGAATTGGATAGCGAAGAAATAGTAAATTGTACGAATTCTTCTTCAGAAGGACACATTGATGAAAATGGGGAATGGACATTTTATATTCAAGATATGGCAGGAAATGAAACAATAAAGTATGAAGAAATTAATGGTATTGATAAGACTGCTCCTTACTATACATATGTAGGAAATGGTTGGAATTATCATAATACTTGGTCAAAAGAAGCCGTAACAATTAATGTAAGAATTATAGATGATGATAGTGATTTAAGTGAAGTGGGATATGTTTTTATAGCAAAATCAAATTTACCAGAGCCAGATAATTTAAATAGTGTATCTTTAATAAGGAAAACTGTTTCTGCTGGTCAAAAAGAAATAGGATTAGGTTATCCGTTAAATCAAACAGGAATTTATTATTTAGTTATCTATGCTAAAGATGTATATGACAATGAAGCTTATTATGTTGTCGGACCAGAAACTAAAGAATATAACCAAGATACTAAAAATGATATTAAGGAAAACTGCCAAATTAAAGTTGATCTTGTAGCTCCTAATATGGAAGATAGTGTCCAAATATATTATGATGAAAATGAAGATACTGCTAAGATGAGAAATGGTTGGTATAATAATAATTTGCATATTAAATTTACTCCAAATGATGAAGGAAGCGGAAATGTAAAAATTAAATATCGTTTAATGGCTGAAAGTTCTCCTGACATAACTTCAGCTCAACTTCTTTTAAATGATTTGAGTGGTACTACTATAAAAGAAAATACCTTCTTTGAAATAGAAGAATCAGGTAGATATAAACTATTTTATGTTGCTACAGATGAAGCAGGTAATGTTACTTCCCTTTATCGTAAAACAATTTTACTTGATAAAGAAGCGCCAGTAGCAATAAATGGTTCAGCCGTTTCTTCAAATTTCTTAAACGAAATAGAAGTTATTACTAAAAAAGATAATTCGACTTGTGGTTATAAAAACATTATTGATATATCAATGATTAACTCTGTTAAAGATACTTACACAACAAATACAAATGATTTAGAAAAAGTATTAGCTGGAGTTTCTGTTAGTAAAAACAAAGACGGATACTTAACACCCAGTGAAATGGAAATTTTGTTATGTAAAGGTTTAGAAAGTAATCAAACCGAAAGTTATTATTTGCATATTCAAGTTATCGACTTAGCAGGAAATGTTTATGAAGAATATTATCCTTTCTATTTAAAAGCAAGTGTTCCTCCACAAATTTCCTTTAATACTGATAATATTGCTACTCTTATTGAAGACGGAAAAGTTAAATTATATTGTATTAATGATAGCAATATTGAAGAAGTTTGTGATTTGGATAATATGCTAATGCCACGAAGAATAGATATTGCGATTGGAACGGATTTTGTACCTTTCCTTGAAGCTATTGTAAAATATAAAAATGGAACTATTAATAGAATAACCAATAATGATTTTTATATTGATTTAGATTTTGATAAAGAAGGTTCTAAAGCGTACGTTTGTTTTGAAGCAACTGATCCTTCTAGTGCTTCATTGAATAAAACTGGAGATATTAGATTATGTAATGATACAAATGCTTATATTAAAGAATTACAATCTAAATATGACACTAGTATTGATGCTTATTTGGATTCTGCAGAATATAAGAGTGCTCTAAATAATCGAATTGAACTTCGAATTGCTTATCTTGAAGGTCCATATTTTAGCTTTGACAAAGATAGCATTATGGATAATGAAGAAGGTATCGTTGATACAACTAAGCTAGTTGATTATCAAACAACTTATATAAGCACTTCAGGCTCAACTACTAAATACACTGAATCAGGTGTTTATTATAGAGATGTGAACGGTATACACGAATTATTTGAAAGTGATTTAGGAGAAGGAAAACTAATAGGTTTCCAAATTAAAAAATGGAACAATGCAGCAGGAAAAGAAGTTTGTCCAATTTCTGTTAACCAATTAAATGTAACTACTTTAAATACATATTGGACATCATCTTGTTTTGCAGAGGGAACTTATAGTAGTTTTTCTCAAATTACAGGAAGTGAAGGAAGTAATTTCTTTATTAAATATTTTGAACAAAATCGTGCCATAGGTATTCAATCTCAAAACATTTATCGTCGTGTTCAAATCGTTGGCACCGTACCCGAAATAATCAAAATAGGAATAACAAGCAATACAATTAATGTTGATGCTGTTAATGTCAACAATAATGATTATCAATTATTTTTAGATGAATATTTTATGTGCAATAAAGACCAATGCGAATTAGATATTTCTATTTATAAATATGATAGTAGTAAAAACAAGGAAGTATCCATAGAAAAACAATTCTTAGAAGAAAATGATGTTAAAAGACAATTCCTTGATAAAAGAGAAATGGGAACTTACTATTTATATGTAAAATGTGTTGAGACTACCGAAGTAAATAGTATTTCTTCTTCTATCTTAAAAATAACGGTTGATATCCAAGATAAAAAAGGACCTAATATTCGTTTAGCGGATACCAATAACCGTATAATTATAGATTACAACGGTATATATACTGAAAAATGGCCTACAGCAGAAGATGAAATTGACGGAGCAATAACTGAAATATCTAAAAATATTACTTATATTGATAATGAAGGAAATCAACAATCAGGAATTGCTACAGTAGATACATCAGTATTAGGAACTTATGTAATTACTTATTCTGCAAGTGATAAAAGTGGTAATACAAGCACGGCAACTAGATATGTTTATGTTGTTGATATGACTAAACCAACTATAAACTTTACCGATGATAAAACGATTGTTTATGATGGTGTATCTGATTATTCCTATACGATAGAAAGAGGAGCAAAGGTTTCTTTAGAAGATTTCTATTTGCAATTTGTAAAGAGTGTATCAGATAATTACAATAAAGATTTAACTAAAGATAAGGTAACCATAAGTGGAGAAATAGATACAAGTAAAGTAGGAGAATATATTCTTACTTATAGTTTATCCGACAATGCAAAATCTTATAATCCAGAAACAGACAATGTTGGAGATAACATTACTAATGTTAAAGTTAAAATCATTGTAAAAGATACTACAAAACCTATTGTAAGTATTTATGATGTAAATGAAGCATTAGAAGAAAATGAAAGAAAAATACCTTTAGAAGAAAATAAAGTATTTGAAAACTTACATACTGGAGTTCATCTTTATATTGACAATGATGTAGAGTATGGAGATAAAATAACAATATTCTTAAATGGATATGAACAAGATTATGATGATGTAAGTTTAATTACCGAAAAAGGATATTATGATTTCAAAATAGTGGATAGTTCTGGTAACTATACTCATATTTGTTTTGGAATTAATAATAATCATAAGATTTCTTTATTTGGAGAAGATTTAGAAGAAACAGAAATATCTATCGATATAGAAAATAGCAAATATAGTTATATAGATCCTCTTACTAAAAAAGCTTTGGTAAAAATTGATAAGGGTGAATATCAAGCAGGAGATACAGTAGTTATAACATATTATGACAGTTCCAATAAATATTATGTACATTCATATTTAGAACTTACTGAAAGAGAAGTACAAATATTATCTATTGATGATTACACTTTAATAATTGACTTAGATACTGATAAAGCAGACTATTTATTTTCTTTTGTAATAGATAAAGAAACAAGTCAAAAATTGAATTTTATAGAAACAGAAACAATTCCTACTCAAAACAATACCAAAATGATTTTGACTTTAATATCAGGAGGAGTTGTTGCAATAGCATTGATACTAATACTAATTAGAATGAAAAAGAAGAAAAAGTAATAATTTGAACTTTTCACATATTTATATCAAAAAAAGAAATTTAAAAACAAATGTGATATAATTAAAGTAGTGAAAAGTCCAAGTTACTATTGATAGAATTAAGGACTATAGGGGGTGCTAGTTATGGAAGAAAACTATAACTCAAAGAAAAAAGGATTGATATCAATATTGGGACTATTAATATTTAGTCTCCTTTTTGCTGTCTTTATAACAAATGGTAATAGTACAAAGGCCATAGATATGAACTATGAAGACTTTGCTGTTTTAAAGATAGATGGGTCAAAAACTATTTTGGAAGTTGAAAATACTAAGAATTTTGACTCTCCAACTTCACCTTCTTATACGGTAAATAACTACAAATATCTAAAAGATAACAAATTAGTATTTGTAATGAAATTTAACTTTTCTTGTGAGGGAATTGCTGAAGATTTAAATGATGGAACACTTATTAAAAAATTTGGAGAAGATTGGCAAGAAAAAGTATTCAAAGCCCTTATTGAATACTATAATTTGGATATTGCAGGTAGCGATGAAATGGGGTATCAAGTTAGCAAAGAAAATTATAACATTATAAATGGCTACACAGCTTCTGATTGGCAAATAATTATTTCATATGCGTTTCAAAATGGAGATATTGATAGTAATATGATTACCAAACTCTCTTCTAATATAAAAGCTACAGCAAACTTAATGGTAAAACAACAAACCTATATAAAGCTTGATGACTTGCCTTCTACTCAAGAAAGACTGATATATTATTGTGCTTCATCCGCTGATAGTGAAACAATTAAAACAAACACTGATGGGACATATTATTTTGAAAATTTTGATCCACTTGCTACTTCATATAATTCAGAAAATGGATTTATAGCATCTTATATTCATTTATTCTCGTCATATAATTTAAAGATAACAGCAACATTAGATAATAAATTGTCAGGTGATTTTACAAAATTTTTGTTCCCTGCATATATAAATTACACTACTAAAGAACAATTTAGTGCTGGTGATAGAACAGAAGCCTTATTTTGTAATAACTGGATCGAAGGACAATTAGATCTTGAAAATAACGATGAAACTTATTATGGATATTGTTCTGGTGGTTACAAATTTGTGAAAAATGAATCAGGAATAGAATGGGAACTAAGAAGAGAAATTGATTTATCAGGAAAAATACAAGGCTGGTATTTAGAAAATTCTTCAATTAAAAAAACTAATACTGTTCTTAATGAAGGAGCACATTCAATAAGTGTTAATTTTTCTATGCAACAAGAAATAGTCAATTATGGTTTTTCTTTTGAAGAAAATTCCGATGTAGACAAGGTTGAACTAGAGGATATGAGAAACTTTTCGTTTACTGGAACAAGTACATATAGTGAATATGATGAAGCCGAAAAAGAGAAATTTTTAAAAACTATTTATTATAATTTTATAAATGATAATAACAATAAATTTAGATATAGTTTGTCTGATGCTTCATATGCGGCTGAATATTTAATTGCATTTTTAAGAATTCTTAGATTAGCAGCAGGCTACGAAGATGGTGAAACTGTTAAAGATGGAACTGAATGGGAATATATTACTGCTGCAGTTTTCGGAGTTGTTGCCGCGATTAGCAGTGCTGTAGTAACTGTTTTGTTACCTCCAGTTGGTATCGTTTTAGATGCACTAGTTGTATCAGCTTCTATAGGCAATGTGCTTCTTTTTGTAAATCATAAGGATGCTTTAAAGGAAATTAATAATCAATTTGATAACCTATTGACAAAAGAAAATAATTTAAAAGGAATTGTGTCATTTTTTGAAGATTATTATTCCTATGTATACGATAAAATAATAGAAACTTATAACAAGTCATCAAAAATGATAAATGATATATTAACATATGAAGAGTTTAAAACTGAAGTAAAAAAAGCTACTATAAGTTTTAAATCTGAAATCAATAATAAGAAATATAATGATACGTGGAAAGAACTGATTTCAGCAATTGTTGAAGATAATATATATTTAGAACTTGTCTCTAATCCTTTTTTTAATAAGTATGTAGATCTAATATTTGAAAACGAAACTATAAAGTCAGTTTATGACAATTGGAAAGTTGAAGAAAATTACAAGAAATATTATAATGGTGAAACTGATACAGAGGAAGAAAGGCCACAATCTGAATTGTTTAATTATTTTGTTAAAATGTTAAAGAGTAGCATTGTTAATTTGTCTTATACTACAATTACAAAAGATATTAATGTCATTATAGATAGATCATCACCAGAAATGATTTATATTGATGATGGACAAGATAAAAAAAACATTTCTGAAAAAATTGATGTAAATCCATCTATGGATATAGATGATAATTATGTGAATAAATATTCAAAGGTTGATACTGAAAGTGGTGATGATGTAAGCAACTATTATGTTTACGAGAACGGAAAATACGTTTTAACAACTGATGTGAAAGCTGTTAATGGTACTAACTATTATAAATTAGTTAGAGAAGTGGTTTCAATAGGACTGGTGGACAGGAGCACCTATAAACAAGAAAAATCTATAACTAATGCGTTCTATGCATTCTCTATTGGTAATACTAAAAATGGCGATTCTAATATTGATATGGGTACTAAAACTGTAGTAGGTTCTGGAATTGATCATTATGAATATGTTATGTTAAAAAATAATAGCAAGTTAAGTGAAAAAACTTTAGCAAAATATTTAGAAATATATGGAAGCAGAAAATTTATGACTGTTAATGTGATTGAAGGTACTGCTTTAACTTCTGAATACTACATTAAAGTGGAGAATGAATATACTCCTGTTAAAGTAGGTACAAGTGCAGAAGCAGGTGTAACTTACTATAAGGAAGTTAATCCTAATGAAGAATTAGGAAAATTACTTAAAAGTTTAAAAGAAAATGCTGATATACTTGAATTAATTGCATTGCTAGTTTCTGTTAAAAATTATGATTTATATAATATTTTATGGTCAACTTTAAAAGTTGAAGATAGTCTTAAAATTGAAGAAGATGGACAATATGTTATTTTAGTAAGAGCTGTTGATTTTGTTGGTAATAGGGGTCCTGTTACTTATAAAGAGGTTTTAATTGATACAACTGCTCCTGAAATTTCTTTGAAATTCTTTGATATAGATAATAAGTCTATTATTGCTACGAATGAACAATATGCTAATATTATAAGTGGAGTAAGTGATAATAGTTATGTTGTAAGTGATGATGTTATTGATCATATTAGTGTTTCTATAATTGAAAGTGGTAATTTTGCTTCTGGATTAGAATTTAATAATAAGGTACTTAATACTTTTAAGGTTTGTGCTGCTGATATATTAGAAAATCCTAATGGTTGTTTGTCTTTGAACAAAGATTTTATTATGATGAATAGTGATGTAAAAAATGGGTATTATACAGTTAATAAATATGATGATGTATTTAAATCTAATAATGGCTGGTTTAATACTTTTGTTACTAGTGAAGCAGGCTTTACTTTAGAAATGAAATTAGATGAAACTAAGGCAACTATTTATAGAATTGCTTTTGAAATAAGTGATTATGCAGGTAATACAACACTTATTAGAATTCTTGTCGTTTCTAATATAGAAAATCTTAATATTGAAAGTGATATTTCTACTACTATTGTTTATGATTTAGCTAGTGCAAATAATCAAATTAAGAGTTGGAATATTTCTTTGTTATATCCTACATATGTAATAGCAGATTTAGTTTATAATAATGAAGCTACAAGTAATGAGATTAAAGGAAATTATTTTGATTTGAATGATAGTAAGATTATGTCTTATACATATTTTGTAGTAGGTAAAACTGACCGTGATAAGTTCTATAATTTTGATGAAAATTCATCTTGTGATTTGAGTACTAATCCAAATAATATTGCTTGTAACAGAGATAATAAACAATTATCTGATAGATTTTTACAAGATACTGCTTCTTCTGATTTAGAAAAACTTATTTCTTCGATTACTAATTTGAATGAAGATTATTTCATTTTCCAAAAGTTTGAATTAAGAATAAGTGGTTCTAATAAAGATTATACTCATATTATTATGAGAGAGTTTGAGTATAGTTTGGAAGATTTAATGAAACAAATTTCTTTCACGGTTGATAAAAATGACCACGAAGTTGGAAATATAGTAGCTGATTCCACATTTGAAATTCTTTCTAGTGAAAAGTATGAAATGAGAATTAAGTTTATTGATTATTCAAAGAGTAAAAATAATTACTCATATTCATATGGTTGCTATAATAAAAATGGTGAATTAGTTTGTGATAATTTAATCACTAAAATTTCTTATAGTTTTGATTTATATCGTCCTGTTGTTAATAATAGTTCTTCTACTAAAGTAACGATTTCTCAAGAGTTCGATACTCATAGCAGTTTTGAAGAATATAACGAAAATAGGCATTCTGAAGTAACTTTTACTAAAAATTATTACAAACAAGATAAAGATGATGCTGGTAACATTCTCTCTACTGAGTATTATATCTATGTCAATTTAAAAGAGTTTGCAGAAGAATATAAATATATTCCAACCTTTACTATTAATAATTTTGTTGTTAATGCTACCAAGAGTATGAAAAATAGTCATACTGATAGCAGTGGTAATGAGATTTCTGCTTTAAATAGTACATATTATCTTCTTAGTGAAGGCGGAATAGGTTTTTATATTTATACTAATTATTTAACTGATGAATATAAAGCTGAAACCCCTAATTTAGGTGTGTTTGAATATGATGAAAGTATGAATATTCAAATATATAATGGTGTTAAATGGACTAATCAAAATAATTTGATTTTCCATATTGATAATGGTTCAGCAACTGCTGCTCTTGATCACGTCTTTGACCTTTCACTTATTTATCAATATGCAGTCTTTGAAAATGATTTGACAAAAGATTATGCTATTGCTTTGATTGCGGATTATTATAACATCGATTTGTTGGATTTGTTTGATTTTGAGTTATGTAAAGAGAATACTCTTTGTAAAGAATATTTAGAAAATCAAAAACTAGCATTAATAAAAGAATACTTGAATAATCTTTCTAAAACTGAATATAATCAATTAAATAGATATTTAATGCTTAAAGGAAAATCTTTGAAAGATGTTAATATGAGTATTCTTAAAGAATTAGATATGTATAGTATTGAATATGAAACAATTATTTCTGAATATATTTATAATTTGGATAAAAAGAGTGGTATTTATTTCTATCTAACAAATATTAATCAAACTCCTCGTGATCGATTGGAAACTTCTGTTTCATCTGTTGTTAAGAGTGAAAAATTATTTATTACAGCTTATCAAATTTATGCTAATAAGATTGGTTGGAATAAAGTTGAATTTGATGCTGAAAATAAGACTACAGGTGTTATTGATGCTTCTTCATTTGTTACAGATGTAAATAATAAATCTTATATAATTATTTACCGTGCTATAGATGCTTTAGGTAGATGTTCTATGGACTATGAAGAATTAACTTATTTCCAAGCTGTTCCTAGTATAACAATTAGTGAAGTTCAAACAATGGATTTGGAAGATGAAAAATTCCAAGGATTCTTGAGTAAAACAACTTTATCTGAATATTTAGATGATAAATTAACAACTTATTTTGACGGAAATGAAGCTTATTATAATATGGTTAATAAGGACACTATAAAATATTGTATTACTTCTGAAAGTGATTGTCTTGAAATTACTAATGATTTAGTTAAAGAATATGTCTATGTTGGTAATGTATTCCAAGTAATTTTCTCAATGACTGATTATGCTGGAAATGTTTTATCAATTCCTGTTAGCTACAATGTAATTTATAATAAAGCTCCTAATATTGAAGTTTCTTCCACTGATGGATATGCTAAAGAAAAAGAAATTGAAGTTAAGATTAACTACACTAGTATAGGTGGAGTAGATATTAAATCTATTGAAATGTCTTATTGTGGTGCCGTTTGTCAAGAAGCTAGTGAATATATCGATTTAGAAAATAGAAAATATGGAAAAACAAATGTAAGTAATTTAACGGAGGAAGAAATCGTTTCTTTATTTGATTTGATGAGTAGTATAAGTGGTTATATTGAACTTACAATCGATGATAATAAAAGAGATGCTGTAACGGCTAATCCTATTAAAGTAAATGGATTTTATTTAGTAAAAGTTGTAACCACAAATGCTTCTGGTAATATCGAACTTCCTTACATTGAAATGACTAATACTTATTATTCTAAAGTCTTTGTAATGAATGGAATTGATAATAATTCCCCTGATGTGTTACTTGGTGATGAAACTCGTATTAATGATAATGAATATAAGACATTATTACCTAATGGATTAGGAGATACTACTGAAAACTATTATTTTGATTCTTCTTCTATTTATTTATTTATTAGAGATAGTCAAGTTGGTATAAGTAGTTCTGAAAATGTTAAACTTGTTAAAAAAGTTAGTAAAGAATGTGTCTTTGATCCTGAAAGTGAAGAAGAAATTGCTTGCTTTGAAAGTGAGATTGCTTCTGGTTCTGGCATATCAAGTACTAAAGTTGATGGAGCTTGGAAATTTGACCTTTCTCCTTCAAAAGAAAGAACAGGTAAAACAACATATTATTTATATGCTAAAGATGATTTAGGAAATTTTGTTTATAAGAGAATTGATATTCAAGTTGATACTGTCGCTCCTGAAATTGATACTACAAGAACGAAGATTAACGATAGTTATATTTCTAATGATTTATATGTAGAAAAACCTGAACTTCTTATTGATTTTGCTGCTAATGCAAATTTAAGTAGTGGTTATGAAGTTGCAAGTCCTTTATATAAAATTGAAATATATGAAAATTCTTCTATAGATAATCCTACAATTCGTTATTGTTCTGACTATAATAATTGTAATGGAGTTATAAAACTTGATTACAATTTGGCAATGACTTACGATTCTTCTGGAAGTTATTACCAACAAGGAATGAAAACTATCTTTATCAGATTATATGACGCTGCTGGAAATGTTAGTAAGGAACATTCAATAGATGTTCATCTTGATACAGTACCACCTAATATATCTGTTAGTCTTTCTGCAGATAGTAAAATTAATAATATAGGACAATCTATTAAAGTTAATGTAACTGATAATAATTCCACTATTTATCAAGGTTCCTTTGCAGTAGACGGAGTAACTCATTATGGAATTGCTTATCGAAAAGAAGGCGAAAATAAGTGGTATGAAGTTACTAATAATATGACTATTTTATTAACTGAAAATGGAACTTATATCTTTAGAGCTTATGACTATGCTCTTAATTATAGCGAAACTAGTATTGTAATTGATAACATTGATAAAGAAGCTCCTAAGGTAACTTTCTCTACTAATGGAAATACTAAAGCTTTACCTTCTCATTCTTTAGCAGTACAAGTTGAAGATGATTTATCTAATATTAAAACGATTAAGTATTGTTGGTTAAAATCTGGTGAAGTTAATTGTAGTGAATATGAATATGTTAATGATTTAACTTCTAGTAATGTTAAATTCTATGAAATTTCTGTTAATAAATCTGTAACTAAGGTTATTGAAAATGGTGATTATTCATTTGCTGTTTATGTTGAAGATATCTGGGGCAATAATAATTTCTATACTACTAAACCATTTAGTTTTGATTGTAAGAAACCTAATATTATTCCTGATATGACTTTAAATTATCATAAATGTGCATTTGATACTATTTCTTCTGACTGTTTCAATTCTGAAACCGAAATGTATGAATTCTTAATTGAACTTACAGATACTAAAAATATCTTATTACTTGAATTAACAGAAACCGCTAAAGTTTATATCTCTGGATATACAACTACTGATATCTCAGGAGTATATGTAAACTATGATTCCGAAACTGGTGCTTTCACTACAGATAATGCTAATAAAATCAATTATTATGATGCAACAGTGGGTACTTATTATTTAAGATATAGTGTCGAATATAAAGATGTTAATGATAACAATCAAGTTGAATATACTTTTGTAAAAATTGTTATCAAAGATATAGCAGCTCCTATTATTACCATAAGAGGAGAAGAAGTATTAACTTATACTGTAAAAACAATTAGCACTTATGAAGATGAAGGTGTTAATGTAACTGATGTCCACGATGGAAATGTGGCAATGAAACCTGAATGGAAAAAATGCTATTTTACTCCTGATAACAAGGAGTTCTCTACTAAGCTTCCTGAAGTTAGTTCTATTAATCCTGATGTAGTGGGAACTTATTATGTGGTTTATAACGCTTATGATAATAGTGGAAATCATTCATATAAGGTTAGAACAGTTAAATTTGTAGATGATGTTGCTCCTGTGATTAGTTTTGAAAAAGGAAACTTAATTGATAATTATCTTCTTGGAAGTGATTTTGATTATATGAATGGAATAACGATAAAAGATAATTATGACGGAGTAATCGTTGAAGATTATGTTGAGGGTGAAAGTGTTACCGCTTCTGCTTTTACTAAGTTAGTAGTTAGTTATTATGTATTTAGTAATGATACTAAGAAATATGAACCTCAAAATAACTTAGTATTTACTAAACAAGTAGGACAACATAAATATACTTATCGTTTCACTGATGTAAATGGAAACGAAGGTAGTTTGGAAAGATTTATTATTGTAAAAGATGTTCTTGCGACAATGAAAACTGAAAATGGCGATATTACCTTTGATTTAACTAATAATCGAGAAGAAATAGTAGACGGAGAAGTTTATATTGACCCTAATGGATTGAAATTAAAGGTTAATGGAATTAGTTACACAGAAACAACTATTTTAAACAAAGTAGGAAAACACGAAATTAATGTTTCTGATAATTATGGAAATAGTGCTACTTATTCTATTTATATGGATACAAGTATTAAGGGAGATAGTAAAACTGTTTTAGTTGATAAAACAAAGGTAAATGTTGAAAAAACAATTATTAAATCTACTGATACCTTCATAAAGAGTAGTTCAGGAGATATATATACTTTATCCTTAAGCGAAGAACTTTCTAGTAATGGTAGTTTAGCAAAATATGTTAATAATCCTGATTATGTTGTTGTCGTTGCTATTTTCTGTAATGATATAAATGATACAAATGGTATCGCTTGTTCTTCTAATTATTTGGAATTATCAGTATTAGAAAATATTACTGGTGATGAAGGTGGAAGTGTTGTATCAATGAGTAGCATATCTGATGCTATTAATTTCAGTAGCAGTGATATGAAAGCAATTTCTAATAGTACCACAGGTGGTAAAGTTGCTTTACTTGTTATGCGTGCCGAGGAATCTGAAACTATTGCTCAAGCATATGTAGAGCCAGTTAAGAATACTTCTAAAACAGTTTCTTTAGCTTTACTTATTGGAATACCTGCACTTCTAGGATTATATGTTTTAATTAGAATAGTTAAGTTCAAAAAAGCAATTAAAACAATGTAATGTT
>CAYTZW010000010.1:0-37362 GCA_964442785.1 uncultured Erysipelotrichaceae bacterium | reverse complement strand
ATTTTTGCCTTTTTTTGACATTTTTTGCTTCTTTTTTGTTATATGATGTTGTAGGGTGATAAAGATTAATACCATAATTGATTTGTCTTTTTTAGGTAATTGTATTATTTATATTTCAGCTTTTTATTTAAGTTCCTTTTTGCTGGAATTTAAAGTTAAGAAAAGTGATTTCTTTTTTGTCATTTTCATTGTTTTTCTTAACTGTGTTGCGATATGTATTCATTATATACCTTATTTATTGTCTTTTTTGTTTTTGCTTTTCTTCTTAATAAGATTTAAAAAAATGTTTTTAAAGGTTACTATAATTTATCTAGTAGTAATGTTTTCATTTATAATGTTTGCTCCCGTAATTACCCCTCATTTTATTTACCGAATGCAAATTTTAAATCTTACTAGCAGTAAATCTTTTATGGCTTTTTTTCTTTATCCCTTAGCAGTACTTTTAGTTCATTATGTTAGTGTTCTCTTTAGAAGGTTTCTCAATATAAGAAAGTTTCAATATAAAGTTATATTGTTTATAAATGGCAATATTTATCGAAAAACTGGTTATTTTGATTCTGGTAATACCTTGGTTTATAAAAATCTTCCTGTTGTTTTTCTTTCTCTTGATTTGTTTAATGAAAAACAATTTTTATCATATCAAAAAGTTAACCAAGATAATTTAATTACTTCTTATATTGAAGGTAAAATAATGATTAATAATAAAGTTAAAAAAGTCATTTTTGCTCATTCTTCTAAAAATTTCAATGGTTGTGATTGTTTACTTAATGCTTTAGTTATCTAGGAGGAAAAATAATGTTAAGAAAATGGAAAAATATTATTTTAAAATATTTATCTTTAGGAGAAGTTAATTACATAAATGGAAGTGAAACATTAGCAGCACCACTTTCAAAAGAAGATGAAGATAAATATGTTTTAGAAAATATAAATGGTTCTTTAGAAGCACGAAATAAATTAATTGAACATAATTTAAGATTGGTAGTTTATGTTGCTAAAAGATATGAAACTAATTCGTATAATCTTGAAGATTTAATTAGTATAGGAACATTAGGTCTTATCAAAGGCGTAAAAACCTTTAAACCTGATAAGAATATTAAATTAGCAACTTATGCTTCAAGATGTATTGAAAATGAGATATTGATGTTTTTAAGAAAGAAAAATCGCAGTAAAGTCGAAGTTTCTATAGATGAACCTTTAAATGTTGATTATGACGGAAATGAACTTGCTTTAGCAGATATTATTGGGACAGAATCATACTATATAGCTGATGATTATTCAATGCAGGAAGAAAAAGATAAAATGAAAGATGCCATTAAAAGTTTAAAAAAGAGAGAACAGCTAATACTAAATTTGCGATTTGGATTGCAAAATAATCCTGAAATGACTCAAAAAGAAGTCGCTGATTATCTTAATATTTCACAAAGTTATATTTCTCGATTAGAAAAAAAGATTATTAAAAAGTTAAAAACGAAAATAACGAGTTAATTTGTATAAAATAACTCCTTTTGCCTCAAAATTAAGGTGAGAGGAGTTTTTATTTTGTCTAGTAAAAAAGTAACAATAAATAATTTAGATTTGTCAAAAGTCAAAACAATTAATGATAAGGATAGCGAAATTCTTTTTCAAAAAGCTCAAAATGGTGATGAAAATGCAAAAGAAGAATTAGTGAAAGGAAATATGAAATTAGTCTTATCTTTAATTAAAAGATTTTCAGATCGAAATGATAATGTTGATGATTTATTTCAAGTGGGTTGTGTAGGACTTATCAAGGCAATCGATAATTTTGATACTTCTTTAAATTTGAAGTTTTCAACCTACGCTGTTCCAATGATAAATGGAGAAATAAAAAGATATTTAAGAGATAATGGTTCGGTTAGAATTTCACGACAAATTAAAGATTTAGCTTTTCAAATAATGAAAGAAAAAGAAAAATATCTTTGTGAATATGGAAAAGAACCTACAAATGAGTATTTAGCAGGTTTACTATTAGTAAGCGAATATCAAATAAAAGAAGCGATTGACTCTACAATGGGGGTTAGTTCCTTACAAAGTAATATTACTACTAACTATGGCGATAATCTTTACCTTCTTGACCAAATTAGTGATGAATCTTTTTCGGTTGAAAAAATGATTGATTTTTATACTTTGGAAGATGCTTTAAAACATTTAAACAGTCAAGAAAAGAAGATTATTAATGATCGTTTTTATCTTTATAAAACCCAAATGGAAATAGCAGAAGAATTACAAGTAAGTCAAGCACAAATATCAAGAATGGAAAAAGATGCTCTTAAAACTTTAAAAAGTTTTTTTTAGTACACAAATAATCACAAAAAAATATAATTTTCTTTTAATTTTATTTCTATTTATTGTATAATATCATTACTTGGAGGTAGAAGTATGAGTAAAGAAAATAAAAATGCTTATATCCAATTGGAAAAAGCAATCGAAACTTATTATAAAGTAAAAGCTAAAATGGATTTGATTGACCAAAATTATGAGTCTATGTTTAAGACTAATGATGATTATCAAAGTTTGAAACAAAGTTATAAAATTGAAGAAAAATATGCAATTCTAAAATGTAAAGACCTTATTTCCAGTAATGAGTCTTTAAGTAATGATTGTAAAAAATATAATAATTTTAAAAAATTTCATAAATATAAATCTTTAATTTTTGAAATTTCCACGATATTCTCTTTACTTTTTATCGCTGGATTTACTTATGCTATTTTACAAAATAATAGTATGATTTGGTTCTTTGCTTCATTATCTTTAATGAGTTTAGGTGTTTTAGGTTTCATTTATTTTTCTAAAGATGTCAACGCAGATGAATATATAGGACCTTCTTCTATGCAAATTAAAGTTTTAAAAAGAATTGAATCTTTGATGTTAAGTGGCCAATTATATGAAGATGTTATAAAGGATTGTCAATTACAATTTGCAAAAAGAAAATTGATTCAACAAGCCAAAAATAAGTCTTTGGATTTTGATTTAACTGAAACAAATGTCTATCCTCGTTATATCGAAAACTTTATTTATGCTTATAGTGGCTTAACTAATATTAAAAATGTCTTAGTCTTAAATGATAATACGGCTTCTTCTAAGAAAGAAAAAGTTGTTAAAACTGCTAGTGTCAAACAAAAGGCTAGTGATTCTTCTGTATATTTAAAATATTTAGGTGAGAAAAGTCTTTCTTCAAAATTGAATTCTAAGAAAACGGTTGTTGCTAGATATGAAGGTGATTCAACTATTACTAGAGTTTCTCTTGACCTTGAAAACAAGAAAAAAGAACGTAAGAAAGCCAGTGATTCTTCAATTTATCTAAAATATTTAGGTGAAAAAAAGGCTACTTCTAAAACAAGTACGGAAAAACCTATTGTTGCTAGATACGAAGGAAATTCTACGATAACAAAGGCTTCTATAGAAATCCAAAGTCCTAAGAAAACTCGTAAAAAGAGTAGTGATTCTTCTATCTATCAAAAGTATTTAGCTCAAAAAGCTACCAGTAAATAAAATGAATGATACCTCTAAATTTTAGAGGTTTTTCTATCTTCTTTTTTAGTTTGTTTTTTTATATATATTATGGTAAAGTAAGTTGAGGTGTTTGAAATGGGACTTTTTAAAAAAATTAAATCCAATTTATTTAAAGATGATGAAGATGTGCTAATACATGATGAAAATGAAAAAAGTTTAAGAAATTTGAATACTCAGTTTATGGCGGAAGCCCAACAAGAAAAGCAAGAAAAAACAAGTGTTGAATTAGAAAATAAAGAAGTAAATATTAAAGAAAATATCACTGAAGAAAAACAAAGAGTATTCAATTCTGATTTTGCTAATAGTTTTGTCAATAATGACAAAGAATACACTCCTAAAACGTTTGAGGAAACCGAAGAAATTGCTAATCAAATAATAAGAGGAAATAGAGTAGTTGTTGATACTTCAAATATGAAAAAGGAAGATATTGTTCGAATGTTAGATTTTTTAAGTGGTATGATGTTTGCCTTAAAAGGAGAAATTATTCGTAATTCAAAGTTTGTTTTTACTTTTTATGTTGAATAGAATTTATAGTAATCTTTTTTGATTACTTTTTTCTTTTAAGAAAAGTTATTAACTTTTAAAAGATGAAAATAGTTGAAGAAATATTTAATTTATGTGATAATACTTGCAAGGTATTTCTTTTTTTAAAGAAAACCTAATATTATTGTAAATCGTTAAGAAAAGACAAGAACTTGTAATGATTTAGTTAAGAGAGTTTCTGGAAGGTGCGAAGAAATCTAAACTTACTTTGTTTATCACTTTTCGTGAGTTGGAATGAATATAGTAGTTCTAAACGTAAAACTGCGTTAAAGTTAATTAAGTGCATGATAATTATCGTGAAGTAGGGTGGTACCGCGGAAATTCGTCCCTATGGATTGATAATTTTTTTATTTAGGAGGAAAAATATGGAAATTAAAGACACTTTACTAATGCCTAAAACAAAGTTTGAAATGAGAGGTAATTTACCTAATAAAGAACCTAATATTTTGAAAAAATGGGAAGAAATTGATTTGTACAATTTAATGCTTATGAAAAATAAAGATAATAAGCATTTCATTTTACACGATGGTCCTCCTTACGCTAATGGTTCTATTCATATGGGACATGCTTTGAATAAGGTTTTAAAGGATTTTATTGTTAGATATAAAACAATGCAAGGATTTTATTGTCCTTATATTCCTGGGTGGGATACTCACGGTTTGCCAATAGAGAGTGCTTTGCAAAAATCTGGAGTTAACCGTAAAACAATGGCTCCAAGTGATTTTAAAGATTTATGTTATGAATATGCCCTAAAACAAGTTGAAAATCAAAAGGCTCAATTTAAAAGATTAGGTTCCATAGGAGATTACGATCACCCTTATTTAACCTTAAATTACGAATTTGAAGCTAGACAAATAGATGTTTTTGCTAAAATGGTAGAAAAAGGATTGATTTTTAAAGGATTAAAACCTGTTTATTGGTCTCCTTCAAGTGAATCTGCTCTAGCAGAAGCAGAAATCGAATATCAAGATAAAACAGATACTTCTATTTTTGTTAAATTCAAAGTCAACAAAGGAAATTCTTTTGTTAGTGAAAATGATTATTTTGTAATATGGACAACAACTCCTTGGACAATTCCTGCTAATCTTGCAATTTGTTTAAATGAACAAATGGAGTATGGTTTATACAAAACTAACAAAGGTAATTTAGTTATCGCCATTGATTTAATTGATAATGTTAAAAATAAAGCAAATTTAGAAATTTATGAATTACTAAAAACTTTTAAAGGAAAAGATGTTGAAGGTGTTAGTACAAAACACCCTTTATATAATAGGGATTCTGTAGTTATTTTGGGAGACCACGTTTCTAATGAAGATGGAACAGGTTGTGTTCATACTGCTCCAGGACATGGTGCTGAAGACTTTGTTGTTGGTAAAAAATATGGTTTAGATATTTTATGCCCTGTTGATACTAAAGGATTAATGACTAGTGAAGCAGGTGAAAGACTTGCAGGGCTTCCTTATTATGAAGCTAACAAGGTTGTTTTAGATATGTTAGAAGAATGTGAAGCTTTGCTTGCTAAAGAAGAATTTACTCACTCTTATCCTCACGATTGGAGAACTAAAAAACCAGTTATTTTTAGAGCAACTTCTCAATGGTTTGCTACTTTAGATCCAATTAGAGAAGAACTTTTAGCCTCTATTGATACAATTAAATGGGCTAGTGAATCAAATCGTATCAGGTTATATAATATGATAAAAGATAGAGGAGATTGGTGTATTTCTCGTCAAAGATTATGGGGCGTTCCTTTACCTATTTTCTATGCTGAAGACGGAACTCCTATTATGACTAAGGAAACTTTATCTTATGTTTCTTCTTTATTTAGACAATATGGAAGCAATATTTGGTCTAAAAGGGAAGCTAAAGATTTGCTTCCAGCAGGATTTACTCACCCTGGTAGTCCAAATGGAATTTTTACTAAAGAGAATGATATTATGGACGTTTGGTTTGATTCCGGTTCTTCTCATACTGGTGTTTTAATTGAAAGAGGTCTAGATTATCCTGCCGATTTATATCTTGAAGGTTCTGACCAATATCGTGGTTGGTTCAACTCATCTTTAATTATTGGTGTTGCTGCTAATAACGCCGCTCCTTATAAAGCTATTGTTTCCCACGGATTTGTTGTTGACGGAAAAGGTCAAAAAATGAGTAAATCTTTAGGAAATGTTGTTGATCCTTTGAAGGTTATTTCAGTCTATGGAGCCGATATTTTACGACTTTGGGCAAGTAGTATTGATTATACTTGTGATGCTAAAGTTGATGATAACATTATTAAACAAGTTAGTGAAACTTATCGTAAAATTAGAAATACTTTTAGATTTTTATTAGGAAATTTAACAAAAGGGGATACCAAGTATGATCCTTTGCTAGATAAAGTCGAAAATTTAGAAGAAATTGACCAAATGATTTTAAATCAATTAAATATTCTTACTAATAATGTTATTGAAGCTTATGACAATTATAATTTCTCTTTAGTAGTTTC
The DNA here is from genome assembly GCA_964442785.1 of uncultured Erysipelotrichaceae bacterium. Taxonomy (GTDB): domain Bacteria; phylum Bacillota_I; class Bacilli_A; order RFN20; family DUOF01; genus SIG223. The sequence goes on along the minus strand of CAYTZW010000010.1, from coordinate 30,806 downwards.
TTCTGTTATGAATTTTATGACTACCGATTTAAGTGCTTTTTATTTAGATATCGTTAAAGATAGTTTATATTGTGATAGTAAAACTTCTTTAAGAAGAAGACAAATTCAAACTGTTTTATATAAACTAACCGACCGTTTAGTTAGAATGTTAGCTCCTATTCTTTCATTCACTATGGAAGAAATTGCTAATGAATTCTATGATATTGATACTATTAAATCTGTTCATTTACTAGATTTCCCTAAAAAAGAAAAAGTTGATGACCTATTAAATAAAAAATATATTAATCTACTTAAACTTCGACAAGATGTTTTAAAGGCTTTGGAAGAAGCAAGACAATCTTCATTAATAGGAAGTGCTCAAGAAGCTTTAGTATTATTGGATATTAAAGATAATGATGTAGCTACTATTTATCATTCTTTATCTTCTTATAATAAATATATGATTTTCATTGTTTCTGAAGTGAAAGAAGAAAAAAATGATGGTAAAGAATATGAAGTTTGTCAAATTAAAGTCTTAAAACACGATGGACAAAAATGTGAAAGATGTTGGAATCGTTTTGAGGCTTCTAAAATGATTGGTAATGTTTGTACAAGATGTCATAATGCGATAAAAGAGGTGGAAAGTGATGAAAATTAAAGCTCGTAATAGTCAAATACTTATTAGTTTATGTGCGGTTGTTTTATTACTTTTAATTGACCAACTAATAAAAGTTTTTATCAGCATTAATATGGATTCTTATGACCATATTACAATCATCAATAATTTCTTTTGGATTAGACTTGTTCATAATCCTGGGGCAGCTTTTTCTATTTTAGAAGGTGAAATAACTTTCTTTATAATTGCCACTATTATTGCTTTAATTGTTTTTTCTTGTATGTTTTTAACTACAAAAGATAGAGTAAGTCAAATTGGTTTAACAATGATGATAGGTGGAACTTTAGGAAATGCTGTTGATAGATTAAGACTTGGCTATGTTATTGATTATTTGGACTTTAATATTTTTGGTTATTCTTTTCCTGTGTTTAATTTTGCGGATATATTGCTTACTTTAGGAGTTGCTGTCTTAATCGCAGGTATGGTAAAAGAGTATTTGGTAGAGAAAAATGGATAGTATTTTAGATATTATTGTTGAAATTGATTATCAAAATGAAAGATTGGATAAGTTCCTTTCTTTTATTTTGCCTTCTTTTTCCCGTACCACAATTCAAAAATTAATTGATAAGGAATTAGTCCTTGTAAATGATAAAAAAGCCAAATCTTCCTATAAAATAATGGAAAATGACCACATTGTCGTTTATGACCAAGAAATAGAAGATACTTCTATAAAACCTGAGGATATTCCTTTGGACATAATCTATGAAGATAGTGATTTGTTAGTCATCAACAAACCTAAAGATATGGTCGTTCACCCCTCTATTGGACATTATTCAGGTACTTTGGTAAACGCCCTTTTATTTCATTGTAAAGATTTATCTTCCATAAATGGTGTTAATCGACCTGGGATAGTACACCGAATTGATAAAGATACAAGTGGTTTACTTGTCGTGGCAAAAAATGATTTTGCTCATCAAGCTTTACAAAAACAACTAATAGATAAAACAATGTATCGAAAATATATTGCTTTAGTATATGGAAAAATGGAACATAAAGAAGGAATTATTGATGCTCCAATCGGTAGAGATAATAGCAATCGACAAAAAATGGCGGTTGTTAAAGGTGGCAAAGAATCAATTACCCATTTTTCTTTAATTAAACAATACCAAAATTTTGCTTTACTTGAATGTCTTTTAAAAACAGGAAGAACTCATCAAATAAGAGTTCATTTAGAGTATATTGGACACCCAGTTGTTGGTGATACAATGTATGGAAAAAGGAAAGTAATTGGAACGATAGGTCAATATCTTCACGCTACAGAATTACATTTTATTCACCCACGTACTAATAAAGAAATGGTCTTTAATTCTCCTTTACCAGAATACTTTACTAAATTTTTAAACGAAATTAATTAACAACTTTTCTTTTCCTTGTTCCCTCTGTGTTTTAATAAACCCTAATTTGTGGTATATTAGTATATAGAAAGAGGTGGGGACTTATGGAAAAAATAAACGTATTAAATCAAACAATGGACGATATGATTCAACTTTTAGAAATTGTCGATAATGAAAAAAATGTACCACTTGTATTATTTAATAATATGGTTAAAAATGATTTTTATTTAGAAGCTGTAAAGCCACAATGTCGTTATATTGCAACTAATTTCAAAGAAGAAAAAGATGTTTTAAATATATGTAAAGTAACTACTGTCGCTATTAAAAATTATCAAGATTTGAAAAAAAGAGAAACTTCAAAGAAAATCGCTATGATGATTTTAGATAAAATTGATGATTTAGATGTTTTTGAATAGGAGGGGTAGCTATGAATGTTAATAGAAATAAATTGGTAGGACTTTTAAAAGAAATGCAAACTAAATTTGATTTTGATTTAGAAGTTGTCGCTAATGCTGTTATTAAAGCAATTCCTGTTAAAAATATCGTTACTAAAGAGCAATTAGCCGAATTAGTAGCTACAGAAATAGATGCTCAAATGAATAAAAAAGCAATGGCAGTAGCTGAAACTAAATCATTTGAAGATCCTCACCAAGAAGCAGGTGCTATAGCAGTGGCTATTGGAAATTCCAATAAAGGAAAAGAAATTTCTAAAGTTGAACTGATTAAGAAAGCTTTTATGGAATTGATGAAAAATCAAGATTTAACTTTATTACTGCAAAATGAGGGAATGATTAAAAACTTTTCTACTCGAGCTCGATAAAAGTGTATGAAAAATACACTTTTTTTAAGGTTCTTTAAATTTTTGTAAGTTTTATGAAATTGATTTTCTGTTTTAATAAATAATCCTATTAAATTTCATTAGCAATTTTATGGGTTTACCCACGTTTTAATCAATCTCAATCAATTTTTAAAATATCACAAACCTTTAAATTTTAAAGATTAGATGTTATATTTAAAAAGAGGTGCAGAAAATGAAAAAATATTTAATGCCTTGTAAAATAATTAAAACGATTGGTTGTATTGAAAATGCAGAAAATTTAATGATAGAAAAAGAAAAACAAATCGGTTTAGTGGAAGAAAATTGTACTGAAATAAAAAATAATAGTAGTTTAGTTTTAGATTTTGGACAAGAAATATGTGGTGGTATTCGATTATTGATATTTTCTTCTAATTTGGTAAAAATTAGAATTACTTTTGGAGAATCAATTTCAGAATGTTTATCAGTTTTAAAAGAAAAAAACGCTACTAATGACCATTCATTAAGAGATTATGAAATTATTACCACTTCTCTTAGTGATATTGAAACGGGGCAAACTGGTTTTCGATTTGTAAAAATAGAAAATTTGTCGAGTAAAGAAAGTTTGTTTTTAAAAAATATCTACGCTGTTTCTTATTATTCATATATAACAACAAAAAATAGTTTTAATTCTGATGATTTATTAATAAATGATATTTTCCTTACCGCTGCAAAAACTGCTGATTTATGCGTTCAAAATGGTTATGTTTGGGACGGAATAAAACGAGATAGATTAGTTTGGATAGGAGATTTATATCCAGAATTTTTAAGTTTGAGTTATTTACATTGCAATGTAAAAGAAATTGAAAATTCATTACTTTTTACTAAATCGCAAACTAAGTTACCTTTATGGATTAATAATATACCTTCTTATTCTATGTGGTGGTTAATTATTTGCTATCAATATTGTTTGAAAATTCAAAATTTCACTTTTTGTAAAAATAATCAAGATTACATAACAAAATTAACTGATATTATTTTAGAAAATATAGATGATAAAGGTAATACTTTGTTTGAATTTAACTTTTTTGATTGGGCTACTACTTCTAGCGAAGATGAGATAATTGGTGTTGTGGCAATAACTATTCTATGTTTAGAAAATGTTAAAAAGTTATATGATATTTTAGGTTTAAATACTTCTTTAATCGAAAAAAAGTTAGCATTATTGAAGAAAAAAGAATATAAGGTTAAAGAAAAAAAACAAGTAAAAGCATTACTCGCAATAGCTAAAAATGATTTTAATAAAGAAACATTAGCTTTTTTAACTAAAAACAATTCTTCAGGATTTTCAATTTTTATGAGTTACTTTATTCTAACAGCAATTTTTAAATCAGGTGGCAAAGATAAAAGCATTGAACTTGCTAAAGAATATTATGGAACAATGTTAAAGTATGGAGCAACTACTTTTTTTGAAGATTTTGATATTGCTTGGTGTGAAAATGCTTTTGGAATAGATGTTTTGCCACAAAAAAAGAAAAAAGACCTTCACGGAGATTTTGGAAACCATTGTTATAAAGGATTTAGACATAGCTTATGCCACGGTTGGTCAAGTGGAGTGATTGCTTTTATAGTTGAAAATATTGTAGGAATTAGTACTAATGAAAAAGGAGAAATAGTTATTAATCCATATTTGAGTACAATTTCACATTTAAAATATAAATATCCTTATGCAAATAAAGGTTTTATAAAAATAGAATTAGAAAAGAAAAACGGAAAAACGTTTTGTAAAATAAATAATCCTTTTGATGTAAATATTATTCTTAAAAATGTTATTTTAAAGCAAGACAGATAATTCTTAAAAAAATGTTCAAAATATCTTCTTCTTATGATAAAATATCTTTGTAGTTTATGAGGTGATTTTTATGGACAAAATGCAATTAAAAAAAGTTATGAAAGAAAATGATTTATTTTTGGAAGTATTGCAATTTGTTGAATTTACTAGTAAAAAATATTCTGATAACAAAGAACAATTTCAATTAAGAATTGAAGGTGTTTTAAAAGATGCTTTAAAAAGTGATGAAGATGTTGGCTTTATTGATTTGACAAGAGCAAAAATAAATGAAGATGACCTGTTAGGAGTTCGTGATAGAATGATTCTTCTTCGTCAAAAAAATGATGTAAAAAATATTATTATAAAAGGTATCTATTTAATGAAATGTCTTTTAACAGAGTATAAACCTGATGAAATATTTAAAGAATGCGAAGCTTATAAAAATAATCATATTCTCTCTAAATCTAATATTTCCAAAAAATCAGCTTCATATCAAGTTTCTAATGATGACCTAATGATTATTTTTGCAGAATACATTGCTAAACATTTAGGAGCCTATAAAAAAATAAAATTAGAATCTAAAATAGATAACGATATTTTAAAATACTACAAAGAACTGTAGTATTTTTTTCTAAGAAAGGAGCTTTTTTTATGAATGTTATTGAAGAATTAAGCAATTTAAATCTAAGTGAAAAAATCCAATTTGTCCTTATCATAGTTTTCTTTGTCTTTATGATTTTTTCAATGTTAGGTTGGGTAATAGAATTGTTCTTTCGTCGTTTTGTTTCTGCTAAAAAATGGATTAATCCCGGACTTTTAAAAGGACCTTGTCTTCCTATATATGGAGTAGGGGTTGTTTTGTTAACAGCTTACATCTTTTTACTTCTTTTAGTAAAAGATTATTTTTCTTCGACTTTTTTATTTAATACAATAGTTGTTTTAGGAATAGGACTTTTGATGACTTTTATTGAACTGGTTGGAGGTCTTATTTTTGTTGAAAAAATGAATATACGACTTTGGGATTATAGTGATCGGAAATTCAATTATAAAGGTTTAATTTGTTTGGAATTTTCACTTATTTGGACTTTTTTGGGTGGTATATTTTACTTTTTCCTATTTGACCCGATTTGTCATTTAATAGTGAATTTTATTTCGTTAGAATGGCTAAAATTGGCAATTTTTATTATGGGTATATTCTATGGTATATTCCTTGTTGATTTAGTACAGTCATTAAACCTTGCTAAAAGAATTAAAACATACGCCAAAGAAAATAAAGTGGTATTAAAATTAGAAAAATTTAGATTTTTTGTGAAAGAAAAATTTAACAATACTAAAATATATTTAGAAAATTTAACACCTTTTTCTTTAAAAGAACATCTTTCTCAATTTATTAAAGAACAAAATGAAAAAAGAAAAAACAATTCATCAAAATGATAATTTAATTTACTAAAATAAAAATCTAAAAATCAGTATTATAAATTATTTTAGTATAATAGTTATTAAAAGATGTTGACATTAAAATCCTTTTTTATTAACATTTGGTTAAGAAATGGAGGGTTTTTATGAATTCAATGTTTCAAGAAAATTTAAAAAAATTAACTAAACAATACACTCAAAAGTATATTGCGGAGAAAACCGGCTTTTCTCAATCTAGTATTAATAATTATTTGACAAAAAATAGCGAACCATCTATTCAATTTCTTGTTGCTCTTAAAGATGCTTTTGGAATTAGTGTAGATGATTTTTTGTTTTCGGATTTTAAAACTGAAAAAAAGCAATCTTATGATAGATTTATAGGTAATTATTTAGTTTATTATTACAATACTAATTCTTATAAAGGAGAAGCACATACTAATTTAAAAAGCACCTTAAAATATGGAGTAATTAGTATATATAAGGAAAATAATAATGATACCAGTGTTTCTGTCAAAGCTCTTTTTTATAAAGAAAGAAGTGAAGCAATCAAGTTTTTAAAAAGGTTAAATGTTGATGTTACAATGACTGGAACACTTTATAATGAATATGAAAATGTTTATCAAGGAGAAATATCAACTAGTGAACAAAGTATTTTTATCTATTTAAACAATAATATCAACAATGATAAGAGTTTCATTATTCTAAATAATCCTCCTACAAAACAAAACTATATCGGAGGAGTTGGAACTGTTAATTCAATTTCAAGGGGTAGGGAACATAATCCTTGTATTCAATTTGCAATTCTTTCTAAAAAAATCTTAGATGTTCCTGACGGCAAAACATACGAATTGTTAAAATTTGGAGATTTTAATATCAATATGGAATTTGCTATCAAAGACATCATTGAACTATTTAAAAGACTATATGTAGAAAAAAATGAGATTTCTATCGAACTTACCGAAAATCAAAAACAAGCTATTGTGAAAAATAAATTAGAATACCATTTTAATGAAATATTAGAAGCTAATGTGTTTAGATTTGCTAAAATTTCTAACAAAGAAGATGACGCAATATTTAAACTTATTAGGGAGGGTATAGATGCTTTATGATATTGAAAAACGTTTTTCAGATCTAATGGAAATTGCTAAATCCAATGAAATTTCTTTAGATATTATTGAAAAAGCGTATTTAAAAGCAAAATTTTTGCATCGAAATCAAAAAAGAAAAGATGGTACTTTATATATTTCACACCCTTTAGAAGTAGCGATAATACTAGCAAAATTGAATTTTGATGAAAACGTTATCGCCGGAGCTTTACTTCACGATACCATAGAAGATTGTGGTTATAGTGAAGAAGAAATGAAACAAGATTTTAATGAAACGATTTTTAAATTAGTTGATTGTGTAAGTGCAATAGATAATACAAAATATATCTTTGATAAAGAAAACCTTTATGAAGACCCTGAATTTATAAAATCCAGTGCTGAAGAACAAACATTCAAAAAATTGATTAGTTTAGGAAAAGAAAATCCAAGTGGTTTTGCCATTAAATTAGCGGATAGACTTCATAATTTAAGAACAATAGAAACCTTTCCATATTCCAAACAACTAGAAAAAGTTAGGGAAACTCAAAAATGGGTACTTCCTATTGCTAAAGCCTTAAGAGGAGAATATTTTTATCGTGCCATTAACAACGAATGCTTTAAAATTGTTAATCGAGAAAAAGCTAAAGATTTTTTAGAACATTACAAAACTTATCATAATTCAAATCAAAAAAATATCGATGAAATAATGGAAAATTTCAAAGAAATATTCAAATCTTCTTCGATTAAAAACATAAAAATTATGAATGTAAAAGAGTATAAAATCTATGAAGATTTATTAAGATTATATAAGAAAATTGATGTTTCTAAAATTTCACAAGGACAAATAATAAAAGTAACAAATTACAATATTTTTATGATGTATAAAGACGTATCTCATAAAACTGCCCTTAGTGAAGTTATTTCACTTTTACAAAATAAGACAAATTTAAAAGTAATTGATACCAAAATTGGTGGTTTTACAGGGAAAATGTATCTAATGGTAGAAGATGAGTTTAAAAATAAATACAATATTTATATTCTTACTGAAAATGAGTATACCATATTAAAGGTTGGTTCTACCGAAGGACAAAACCTAGATAAAATTGATGAAGATAATATAAATGAATTAGACCTCGATTTAATAAAAGTAAAAACTCGTTCAGGAGAAATAAAATATATTTCCAAAGGAAGTACGGTTTTAGACTTTGCGTTTAAAATACACAAAGATATAGGCTTTGCTTTTAAATATGCTATTGTAAATGATAGTAAAACTAAAATACCACCTTATACCAAATTAAATGAAGGTGATAAAGTAGAGATTATTACCGATAAAGATAGTGAAGGTAATTTAAAAAATAATGCTAAATTAAAATGGTTTGCCTATGTAAATACTGAACTTGCTAAAAGAGTACTTATAAAATGGTTTGAAAACAATAGAAAATAAATAGGAAAATTCCTATTTTTTTTAAAATACAGATAATTCACAACTTTTAAAAAAACTCTTATGGGGATTACTCATATTACTAAAGTAATATGAAAGTTAGTTATCCCCAATAAAAATGCAAAAAAAAAGAAGTTAATTTATAATCATTTACGTAAAGTAACATCTATGTTACTGCTTATGGCAGAATGGAAGGTGGTTTTTATGTTATTTGAAAGTAATGTATTGCTAGGTGAAATAAAACTAGATACTACGGCTAGACCAGAATGTTTGACAGCCGTTTGGAATTATCACGATAAGGTAATTGCAGCAAAAATGTTAGAATTAGTAATGAGAATTGAAAAACACGTAATAAGTTTTGGCTATGCAAGTATTCACGAAGGAGTAAGCTTGGATAAAACTTTTGAAGACGCTTGTAAAAGATGTACAAGTGAAGTTTTAAAATTAGCTTTGCAACTATCAGAAGACCACCAAAATGACTTGTCTAATAATTCTATTATCTTTTTTCCTCCAAAAGATTTGACTATTAAATTGACACCTTATTTTGCTTTAAATGACCATACTATTTCAAGAATGTATCATTTTTTAAATCTCGTATTAGGTTCTTATAGTAAAGAGAGAATAATAAGAGAAACAAGTCCTTTTAATAAAACTCCGATTAAATATGTAGAATTTGAACCAGATTTAGAAAATAAACAAATGATTAAAAATTTAAATGAAATTAATAATACCGTTCAATTTAAAGAAATAAATTCTTTGATAAGGTCAATTCAATATCATAATCGTATGGTATATCATCAACAAAGACTTTCCGTATTTGATGACTATCATATGAAAAAAGATGATGCTGCCGCTGATGCAATTCTATATTGTGAAAAAGTAGCCTTAGCAACTTTAGAAACTTTAAACGATTCCTTTAAAGAAAAACTAGAGAAACAAGGATTTAATATCAAAGAATTAATCAAACCGCATATTTTATATCAAAGAAAAACATTAACAAAAATTTTACCAGAAGAAGAAGCAACATACCAAAATGTAGTTTGGGACCAACAAGAAGAAATTAAAAAGATTAACAAGTTCTTATACAAAACAATATGCACAGAGTTTGTGTCATTAGCACACAAAGGTAAGATTGTTTTAGAAGAAGACCAATCATTAGAAGATTTAACAGCTACATTAAAAATAAAAGCAAAATAACAAATTTAAAGAACCAATTTAAGAGCCTAGAAATAGGTTCTTTTATTTTTCCAAGTATTTTAGTTAACATAATATACATTATACGAAGTTGTTGCTAACATTATAAAAAAACAGAAAAATTCTATTTTGCATCGAGAAATTAAATTTTGAACAACTATTCATCTAAATGCAAAATATTAAAACATATATTTGTGTCAATTTGACACATTTTTTTAACACTACTCTATTTAAACACACATTTTTATATGTTTCAGCCTTTTAAATTACACGTAATTAATTTTAATGAATAAAATAAATTGAGCAACAGCTCAGAAAGGAGAATGAAATGAATAACTATTTTACAAACAGATGTAGCTGTCCACCTTTTATACCACCTTGCCCTCCACCTAGACCATTGTGTAATGCCACTGTTACAGTAGGAAGCACAACAACATTAGAAGCAGGACAACCTGCATATGTTACCAACACAGGAACTTTACAAAATGCCATTTTAAACTTTGGTATCCCTACAGGAGCAACTGGAGCAACAGGTCCACAAGGAGAAGCTGGTGAAGCTGCAACAATTACAGTTGGTACAGTTACAGCTTTAGGTGTAGGAGAAACACCAACGGTAACTAATAGTGGTACTTCCACTGCTGCGGTATTAGACTTTGGTATTCCTACGATTACTCAAGGTGATGCAGTAGCAGATTTAGAAACAAGTGGTACTTTAGAAGATGTAATTACGACTGTTAATGCTTTGCTTGCTTCTTTAAGAACGGCAGGAGTAATTGCAACTGCAGAGTAATAAATAAAAGGCAAATGAGAAATCGTTTGCTTTTTATGTGTCATTTTGACACATTGTTGTTTTTATTCATATTTGTTTATCTTTTAATATTATGATAAAATATCAACGGTGATTTTATGAGTTTAGTAGAAGTAAATGATTTGTATTTTGATTATGGAGAAAAACCTCTTTTTAAGAATGCTTCTTTTAGACTTTTAAGAGAAGACCATATGGGTCTTGTAGGATTAAATGGGGTTGGAAAAAGTACTTTTTTAAAGTTACTTATTAAAGAATTAAGCCCTGATAAAGGTAAAATTGAATGGTTACCTAATGTTAAATATGGATATTTAGACCAACATCTAAATATTGATAATGATAAAACTATTTTAAGTTATCTAGCAGATTTATACTCTCCTTTGTATCAAAAAGAAAAACAAATCGAAGAAATTTACAATAATTTAATGAATTTTTCCGAGAAAGAACAAGAAAAATTGTTAAATAAAGCTTATCAATTACAAGAAGAATTAAATGCTGATGACTTCTACTCTATTGATGCTAAAATTAAAGGTGTTTGTAATGGTTTAGGTATTGATGAGTATGGTCTTGATAGAAATATTTCTATTTTAAGTGGTGGTCAAAAAGCAAAGGTTGTTTTAGCAAAGTTGTTGCTTGAAAATCCTGATGTTTTAATAATGGACGAACCTACTAATTTTCTTGACGTTGCCCAAATTGACTGGCTTACTAAATACTTAAAAAGTTTTCCTAATGCTTTTATTGTAGTTTCTCACGATATTGATTTTTTAAATAATATATGTAATGTAGTTACTTGTATTGAAAATACTAATTTTACTAGATTTAAAGGTAATTATGATGATTTTTTAGTCAAAAATCAATTTATGAAAGAAGAATATGAAAAGCTTTATAAAAGACAGCAAAAATTCATCAAAAAAACGCAAGAATACATTGATAAAAACCTTGTTAGAGCTACGACTACTAAAATGGCACAAAGTAGGCGTAAAGTCCTTGAAAAGTTGGATATTTTAGAAAAACCAAAAACTGAAAAGGTTTTAAATTTCAAATTTCCTTATTCCAAAGACATAGGAAAAGAAATCTTAAAGGTTTCCTCTCTTACTATTGGATATGACTTCCCTATTTTAGAAAACCTAAACTTTGAAATCAAAGCTAATGAACTCATTGTGTTTATAGGACACAATGGTGTTGGAAAATCAACTTTGCTAAAATCTATTTTAGATATAATTCCTTCTTTAAAAGGAACTTACAAATGGAACGAAAAAGTTGATATCAATTATTTTGCTCAAGAAGAAAAGTTTTATGATGTAAATCCTATTAATTATATTAGAAACAACTACCCTACTAAAACTGACCAAGAGATAAGACAAGTTTTAGCCAAATTTGGCATAGATTCAAAACTTGTTCTTAAAAGTATGTTAAAGTTAAGCGGAGGAGAACAAACTAAAGTAAGATTAGCTAATATGAGTTTAAAAAAATCTAATGTGCTTATTCTTGATGAGCCTACTAATCATTTAGATCCCTCTACTAAAGATTCTTTAAAGATTGCTTTACTTGATTATGCAGGTACTATTTTACTTGTAAGCCACGAAAAAGAATTTTATGAAGATATCGCTACAAGAATTATCAATATTAAGGAAAAAGTAAAAAAATAGCATTGTGTATATTAAACGCAATGCTTTTTAAATATTTTCATCTTTTTTATTTTTTTGTAATTTATTGATTATTTTTTGAATAATATCATCTAAAAATTTCTCATTTTTCTTAATAAAATATAAGAGAATTCCACATAATATTAATCCGATTGCCATATATAGTAAATTAGACATCATTAACTCTATTGCAGGGGCACAGAATGATAATAAAAGAATAAGAACTATTTTTCCAATAATGGTTGAATAAATAAATGTTTTTACTTTCATTGAAGAAAATCCATATATTAAATTAATAGCCATTGTAGGCATAAAAGGTATCATTGTAACGGCTATTAAACCTGCAGAGCCAGAAGCAGGATTAATATTTTTGTTAGATTTTACCTCTTTTTTCTTTTTTATAAAACCTTTTATGATTAAAGGCTTGGTAACATACCTATGGAACAAAAATACCGTTATTGCTCCTAAAACTTCCCCTACATAAGAACAGCAAAAGCCTATTAAGTAACCTAAAAAAGTTCCAAACATTTTCTTAGCACTAGCGATATTTAATCCAATTATCAAAGTTAAAGGCAAAGGTGAACAAATAGATTCAAACCAAGGAAAGAAAATCCAAAGCAAAGGACTTATTATCGGTCCTGCTTTTTCATATATTTCGGTGATGTATTGCATTAAATTAATATCAAAAATACCAATTAAATCATTAAAAAAAGATATAAACATAACATTCTCCTTATTTTAAATATATATGCTTTTTACTCTCTTTATATAATACTATACTTCTTCCAATTTCTTGAATAATTGTTGCTCCTGTTTGGGAAGCTAAATCTATTGGTAAACTTTTAAAATCAACATCTGCAGTTTTTAAAACATCAATTTTAACTAATTCGTGGGCTTCTAAATCAAGTATTATGTTTTTAATGACATTATGATTTAAGCCTTCTTTTCCAATAGTAATCGTGGCTTTTAATTGATTACATTGACTTTTTAAAAATTTTTTATCTTTGCTACTTAACATAAATTTCACCCATTTCTTTCACTAAATTTTCTTTTTTATATTTTTCTTTAATTCCTTTTTCCAATTTTCTTTTTAAACGAACATTCCAAGGTTCATCATCACTAATTCTTTCAAGCAAAATACAATCTATTTTCAGTCTTAAAGCAAATTTTACATCAGTATAGATTTGATCTCCTACAAAAACGATAGTTTCTTTTTCTAATTTTTCATTTTTAAAAAATCTTTTTGTTCTAAATAAAAAAGGTTTTAAAGCACGAGAAAGATATTTGATGTTCAACTCTTGACAATATTTTTCAACCCTTTTTTTGTTATTATTAGAAATAACATAAACGGTAAAATCTTTGCTTATCTTTTCTATTAGTTCTTTTTCTTCATTAGTAGGATAAGAATTTCTTGGTTTAGTAATCGTATTGTCTAAATCAAAAAAAATCACTTTTTTTCCTGCTTTTTTTAATAAATCATAGTCAATTTCATATATAGAATTAGCCCACCACGTTGGAATTTTTTTCATTAACTTACCCACCTATTCTGTCTAAATAATAATACAATATTTTAAAATTATTAGCAATAAAAGTCTATTGTTTTGCATTTAATTATATGAGGCGATTAAAATTTGTTTAATTTATTAGTAAAAATTGTAAGTGAAATGTGTTTATTTGTAGGATATCTCAAAAACGGTCCAATCCAACAACCCCTTTCCAAAGAGGAAGAAGAACATTGGGCTAGTCAACTATTTAGTTCTAATCACGATATAGCACGTGAAAAATTAATTGTTCATAATCTTCGTTTAGTAATTCATATTGCTAAAAAATATGAAGGAAGTGGGGAACAATTAGATGATTTAATCTCAATAGGAACGATAGGTCTTATAAAATCCGTCGATTCTTATTCAATGGAAAAAGGGGTAAAAATTGCTACCTATGCCGCTAAATGTATTGAAAATGAAATACTTATGTATTTAAGAGCTAACAAAAGATATTATAAAGATGTTTCTCTATCTGATGTTATCTCAACCGATAAAGACGGTGGCTCTATTTCTTTAATGGACATAATTCCTTCTTCTCAAATGGAGATAACGGATAAAATAAACCAAAATGACAAACTAGAAAATTTAATAAAATATATCAACATTTTAGATGACAAAGAAAAAGAAATCCTTAATTTAAGATATGGAATTGGAAAAGAAAAACTAACTCAAAAAGAAGTTTCTAAAAAATTCAATATTTCTCGTTCTTATGTTTCTAGAATTGAAAAAAGGGCTTTAACAAAATTGTTAAATGAATTTAGAAAAAATGGATAGTAAAAACAGGCATAAAGCCTGTTTGTATAACTATTTAAATTCTCCAAATAAATCTTCTAAACTAACTGTTTTATATCCAAGTTCAGCATCTTTTTCTTTTTCTATTTCTTCTTTTTTAGCATCTAAAGCTTTTTCTTCATAAACAGGAGTATTGGCGTCTATAACCTCTAGTTCAAGATTAGTTACATCTTTTACAAGTTCTCCTCGATTTAAGCCTAAATTAGACTTAATTATTTTATCTAATGGTGTTGATTTGTTATCATATTCATAATCAAAGACACGTCCAGAAGTAGATAAAATATAAGTTGTTTTATTAGAAGTTTCTTTGACAATAGAAATCAAATCGTGTTGGTCTGATTTAAAACATTTATAAACTGGAGTTGGTTTTGAAGAAGTTCTAAAAGTAACAGGGATATTTTTAAGAAGTACATATTTTGAAGCTCCTTCTTTAGTAAAGATAACTAAATTTGGTTCTTCTTTGTTCCTTAAAACACACATAGAAACGACCGCTATCTCTTTTTTTATACTACCAAGAGCTTTCACTCCTGCTGACCTAATTCCTATCGTGGTAACTTCATTTTCATAGTATCTTAAGGCTTTACCTGTAATAGTACCTATAATAATTTCACTATTTCCATCACTATAAGTTGCTTTTACAAGAGCATCTTGTTCACTTACTTTTACGCATTTGACTGTTTTATTAGTACGCATTAATTTAAAATCTTCAAGTGGTGTTTTCTTAATTACTCCATTTTTGGTAACTAAAACAATATTAATGCCTTTTTTAAATTCTTTTACTCCAATCGCTGAAATAATAACTTCATCTCCTGCAATGTTAACAAGAGAAGAAATATGAGTACCTTCATCTCTCCATTTAGTTTCTTTAATGTCGTGAACTAAAACTTGAGCATAATTACCTTTATCGGTAAACAATAAAATATTATCTTTGGTATTTAATTTACCAACATATAAGACCATATCTTCATCTCGATGACCTGGTAAGGCACCTTCACTTGCTTCATAAGATTTAACGGAAGACCTTTTAATATAACCTTTTCTTGTAATGGAAACATAAACATCTTCTTTAGTAATCATCGCTAATTTATCAATAACAATTTCCGTTACTTCATCTTCAATAGTAGATAAACGTGGTGAAGGATAATTTTTCTTAATTTCTCCTAAATCATTAATAATAATTCTTTTTAGTTTCTTTTCATCATCTAAAATACTTTGTAATTCAATTACTAAATTGCATAAATCATTTTTTTCTTTTATTAATTGTTCCACATCAGTAGATGACAATCTATAAAGTTGTAAAGAAACAATAGCATCAGATTGCTTTTCACTTAACGCAAATCTTTCTTGTAATTTCGTTTTACATTCTGCTTTGTCTTTACTAGAACGAATAAGACGAATTACTTCATCTAAATTGTTGATAGCAATAATAAGTCCTTCGACAATATGTAGTCTTTCTTTAGCTTTCTTTAAATCAAAAATCGTTTTTTTGGTAACGACATCTTTTTGATGAGCAATATAAGAATCAAGTAAGTTAATAATGCTTGCTTGAATAGGTTTTTTATTGTCAATGACAACCATATTATAATTGTAATTTATTTGTAAATCAGTATGTTTCATCAAATAATTAAGTATTTGATTTTCATCACATTCCTTTTTTAAATCAATCGCAATTCTTAAACCTTGTCTATCGGATTCATCTCTTACTTCAAGGATACCGTGAACTTTTTGTTCAAATCTAATTTGGTCTATTGACCTGACTAAGTCAGATTTAACAACTTCATAAGGAATTTCCGTGACGACAATTCTTTTAATATTATCAGCTGTTTCAAAAGAAGTTCTACTTCTAATAACAACTTTACCCCTTCCTTTTTGGAAACATTCTTTAATTCCAGATTTTCCTTGAACAATCGCTCCTGTTGGAAAATCAGGTCCCTTTATAAATTGCATTACTTCTTCAAGAGAACAAGAAGGAGATTTAATTCGGTATATTAAAGCATCAATAACTTCCTCTAAATTATGAGGAGGAATTTCGGTAGCATATCCAGCAGCGATACCTTTAGAACCATTTACTAATAAATTAGGAAATCTAGCTGGCATAACGGTAGGTTCTAAATGTGAATCATCATAAGTTAAAGTAAAAGGTACGGTTTCAGAATCAATATCTCTCATTAACTCTGATGATATTTTAGCAAGTCTTGCTTCGGTATAACGCATTGCAGCAGCACTATCATTATCAATAGAACCATTGTTTCCTTGCATATCAATAAGTGGTATTCTCATTTTCCACCATTGCGACATTCTAACTAAAGCATCATAAATGGAAGAATCTCCGTGAGGGTGATATTTTCCCATTACATCTCCAACGGTTCTAGCAGACTTTAAGTAAGGTTTATTATGAGTATTACCAGAAACCATCATTCCATATAAAATTCTTCTTTGAACAGGTTTTAAACCATCTCTAGCATCAGGTAACGCTCTATCTTGAATAATATATTTAGAATACTCCCCAAATCTTTCTCCCATTAAATCTTCAAGTTTATATTCCAAAAATTTTTCTTGAAAAGTTTTAATTTCTTTTTTAGCCATTAACCATTCACCCCTTTAAAATTATCTTCCAAAGTGAAGTTAACATTTTGTTCAATCCATTCACGTCTTAATTCAGCTTTATTTCCCATTAAAACATTAATGCGACGGTCAGTAGTTAAAAAATCTTCAACTTTTACTTGTAATAGAGTTCTAGTTTCAGGATTCATTGTTGTTTCCCATAATTGATCAGAATTCATTTCACCAAGTCCTTTATATCTTTGAATATTATAACCTTGACCTATTTCCTTTTTGGCTTTTTCTAAGTCATCATCATTCCAAGCATAAATATGCTTTTCACCTTTTGAAGTATATTTATAAACCTTATATAAAGGAGGACAAGCAATAAACACTCTACCGTCTTCAACAAGAGGTCTCATAAATTTATAGAAGAAGGTTAATAATAATATTTGAATATGAGAACCATCGGTATCCGCATCGGTCATAATGATAATTTTAGCATAATTAGAATCTTTTAGACTAAAATCATTTCCAACACCTGCTCCAACAGTATTGATAATTACATTAATTTCTTCGTTTTTGATAAGTTCTTCAAAACGACTTCTTTCAGAGTTAATAACTTTTCCTCTTAAAGGCAAAATGGCTTGGAACTTACGGTCTCTACCTTGTTTTGCACTACCACCTGCTGAATCTCCTTCTACTAAAAACAATTCATTTAAGTTTTTATTTTTAGCTTGAGCAGGAGTTAATTTACCACTTAATATTTTTTCAATTTTATTACCAACTTTTTTACGAGTTTCTTCTCTAACTTTTCTAGCAGCTTCTCTAACTTGATAGGCTTTTACACATTTACCAACGATATTTAAAGCAATTTCTTTATTTTCTTCTAAATAATAAGATAATTTTTCATAAACTAAAGATTCAACTGCCGTTTTGGCTTCAATAGTTCCTAATTTACCTTTAGTTTGTCCTTCAAATTGCAATAAACTTTCAGGTATTTTCATTGAAATAACCGCTGTTAAACCTTCTCTTACATCTTTTCCGTCTAAATTAGGGTCTTTATCTTTTAACAATTTTTTACTTCTTGCATAATCGTTAATAGCTCTTGTAAAACCTGACTTAAATCCAGTTTCGTGAGTTCCACCGTCTTTTGTTCGAATATTATTAACAAAAGATACAATAGGTTCATCATAATTGTCAGTATATTGAAAAGCAACTTCAACACTCATTTTACCAACTTCACCTGCAAAATAAACAGGTTTATGCATTGCTTCTCTTGATTCATTCATATATTCAACAAAAGACAAAATACCATCATTATATTTAAAAGTAACATCTTTATTATTACGATTATCTATTAAAACCATTTCACAGCCTTTTAACAAAAAAGCACTTTCTTGTAATCTTTCAGAAATAGTTGAAAAATTAAAAACAGCATCTTTAAAAATAGTATTATCAGGTAAGAAATGAACCATTGTACCTGTTTTATAGGTATTTCCTAGTACTACCATATCTCCAACTGGCTTACCACCATTTTCATACCTTTTTCGAACCATTTTACCGTCTCTACAAACAGTTACTTCTAACCATTTAGACAAAGCATTAACAACAGAGGAACCAACACCGTGTAAACCAGAAGAAGTCTTATATCCTCCGTCATCAGAGAATTTTCCTCCTGCGTGTAATACAGTATAGACTAAATCAAGAGTGCTTACCCCAGAAGAATGTTTACCAGTCGGTACTCCTCTACCTTCATCTTGGACACTTACACTGCCGTCTTTATATAAAGTTACAACTACTCTATTTCCATATCCAGCCATAACCTCATCAATCGCATTGTCAACAATTTCCCAAATCAGATGGTGTAAACCACGAGAATCAGTAGAACCAATATACATACCAGGACGTTTACGAACCGCCTCTAATCCTTCAAGAACTTGGATACTATTCTCATCATAAGCTTTATTAACTTTGGCACCCAACTTCAATACCTCCCTACTTAAAACATTTCTATTATACCAAAAACGAAAAAAAATGCACCAAAAAGAAAAAATATAAAGATTTTTAAAATATTAAAAAGACTTCTTTTTTTATAAAAATATATTTACATTTCTAATCGAGTTTCTATTTTTTCAATCAAAGTTGTTTTTCTTCTTCTCAATTCTCTATTTTTTATAGAATTAATTAAAGTACTTTTTTCTCCAATAAGTACTAATTTTTTCTTAGCTCTACTAATTCCTGTATAAATCAAATTTTTAGTAAGCATTGCTCCATATTGATAAATAAGAGGCATAATAACATAAGGATATTCACTACCTTGAGATTTATGAACACTTATGGCATATGCGTGTCTAATATTAATAAGGTCATTTAAAGAATATTCAACCACATTACCGTCATAATCAACATAAAGATGATTTGGTTTAAATTCGTCATTTTTATCATTAATTTCAATCAATTTTCCAATATCTCCATTATAAATATCATCATCAGGTTGATTTTTTAGTTGCAATATTTTATCTCCAATACGGAAACTTCTTTTTAACAAGTGAAGTTCTTTTTTATCCCTAGAAGCAGGATTAAAAATATCCCTTATTGTTTCATTTAAGTGGTCAATTCCTCCAATTCCTGAATAGATAGGAGCTAAAATAGCAATTTCATCTAAAGAAAAGCCACTACTAAGAGCATTATTAATTTCTTTTATAACATAATCCATAACATCTTTATAAGTAGCATCAACAAATTTAAAATCATTAGAAGTTTCTAAATCTTCTTTATATATCGTTTTATCTTTTATATGATGAGCCAAATTAACAATAGAAGAAGATTCCTTTTGACGATATATTTTATTAAGTCGATTTACTTTAATAAAACCTGAATCTATCAAATCATTTAAAACACAACCAGGTCCAACCGAAGGTAATTGGTCAGCATCACCAATGATAATAATTTGATTAAAATTAGAAGTAGCGGCTAAAAGTTTGGAAAACAAAAAAGTGTCAACCATCGAAGATTCATCAATAATAAGTAAATCACCAATTAAAGGGTCATTTTCATTTTTAGCAAAATAATTGGAATGTAAATCCCATTTTAAAAGACGATGAATAGTCATTGAATAAGCGCCTGTTATTTCGGTAATTCTTTTACTTGCTCTACCTGTTGGAGCTGTTAAAACAATCTCATTTTCAGGATTTAATAATTGATATACTTTAATAATAGCCTTCATAATGGTAGTTTTTCCCGTTCCAGGACCACCAGTAACAATACTAACCCCTTCACTCAAACAACTTTTAATAGCGTCAATTTGATTATCTGAATACTTAATACCTTCTTCATCTTCAACTTTCTTTAAAAATTGGTCTACCAAATCATTTTCTTTTAAATGTCTTCTTATAAAAGGTCTTAAAAAAGCTGCTATTTGTCTTTCAGAATGATTTAAGGTATAAGAAAAAACTTTTTCATTTTCAACAATTATTTTTAGTTCATTTTTCAAATATTCAAATTCATTTTCAAAAAGTTGGAAGTTTAAAGAAGGAACAATTATTAAAGTTTTTTCAAACAAAACTTCTTTAGTGGTAAAAGTATCTCCACTTTCCATATTAAGCAAATTTAAAGCATACACAATCGCTGCTCTTATTCTTCTTGGGTCATCTTCCTTAACTCCTAAAGATGTAGCAATTTTATCGGCACTGTTAAAACCAATACCTTCGATATCTTCTATTAAAATATAAGGGTCAGACATCACTTTACTAAGCATTTCTTCCTTATAAACCGCTTCCATTTTCATAATGTTTTTCATACTTATACCCGCACCAACAAAAATAGAAAGGGCTTGTTCAATATTATCATTAAACTTCAAACCATTTATAATGGTAATTCTATCTTTTTCATTTACAACATCATTTAAAATAAGAGGATTCTCAATAATTTTATTAAGACAATCTGCTCCTAGAGAAGTAACAATTTTAGTTGCTTTTTCTTTTCCAATTCCAGAAAAATAAGAACTAGAAAGATATCTAATAACAGCTTCTTCACTACTTGGTAAAACTTTTTGATATGACTCGACTTTAAATTGTTTTCCATATTTAGGGTGATTAATAAATTCTCCTGTATAAGAAATTAATTCATCTTTTTTCGCAATAGGAAAATAACCAACTAAGATAACTTTATCTTCGCTGTTATCATCTAATTTAATTTTGACTACACAATAATTATTAGTTTCATTGTGATACATTACATTTACTAAATAACCACTTATTTTTTCCATTACGTGTCCTCTTATTAATTATACACTTTCTATTTTAGCACATTAAAAAGACAATTTATATCATAATTCTTTTTAATTACAAAAGAAATTAATAATGTTATAATACAAAAAAGTGAGGTATGAAAATGAAATTTAATGAATATGAATACAAAAGACCAAATATTGAACAATTTAGAAAAAAATTAGAAAATTTAACTAAAGATTTTAGTGAAGCAAACGATGTTCAAACCCAAATAAAAATCATCGAAAAAATAAACAAAGAAATCAACCATTTCGAAACAATGGCGACCATTATTTCAATAAGGTATAGTCTTAATACCACTGATGAATATATCCAAAAAGAGCAAGAATTTTTTGATGAAGTAAGTCCTCTTTGTCAAGCAAGTTTTATAAATTATTATAAAGCACTTGTAAATAGCAAATTCAAAGAAGAACTTATACAAAAATTAGGAAAACACTTATTTGATATGGCTGAGCAAACCCTACTTACTTTCAAAGAAGAATTAATTGAGGATTTACAAGAAGAAAATAAACTTTGCAGTGAATATAGCAAACTTATCGCATCAGCAAAAATTAAATACAAAGGTAAAGTCTATGCCCTAACTCAAATGTCCCCTTTTGCTCAATCAACAGATAGAAAAGAAAGAAAAGAAGTTGCTAAATTGACTTCCAAATTCTTTGAAGAAAATGAAGCCGAATTTGATAGAATATATGATTGCTTAGTAAAAGTAAGAACTAATATGGGAAAGAAAATGGGCTATGATTCTTACTTACCACTTGGATATTTACGTATGGGAAGAATGGATTATAATCCTGAAGATGTAGCAAAATATCGTGAACAAATAGAAAAAGATGCTACTCCACTAGCAACTAAATTAATGAAAAGACAATTTAAAAGAACAGGAATTAGAAATCCTAAAAATTATGATTTATCACTAGAATTTTTAGACGGTAACCCTACTCCAAAAGGAAATAAAGACCAATTAGTAGCAAAAGCCTTAAAAATGTATCAAGAATTATCAAATGAAACAGGAGAATTTTTCCATTTTATGATTGAAAATGACCTAATGGATTTAGACTCAAGACAAAACAAAAGGGGTGGTGGATATTGTACCTTTATTTCAGACCACAAAGCCCCATTTATCTTTGCTAATTTCAATGGCACAAGCCACGATGTTGATGTCTTAACTCACGAAGCAGGACACGCTTTCCAAGCTTATTGTAACCGAAATAACAAAATACCAGAGTACACTTGGCCAACTATGGAAGCTGCTGAAATTCACTCTATGAGTATGGAATTCTTCACTTGGCCTTGGCGAGAATCTTTTTTTGAAAACGAAGCAGACAAATATCGTTACTCTCATCTTTCAGGAGCCGTTACCTTCCTTCCATATGGTGCTTGTGTCGACCATTTTCAAGAATGGGTATATACAAATCCAGAAGCTACACCAGATGAAAGAAAAGCAAAATGGAGAGAATTAGAAACAAGATATACACCTTGGAAAAAATACGACATTAAATTTTTAGACAAAGGAACTTTGTGGTATCGACAATCACATATTTTCACTTCTCCTTTGTATTATATTGATTATACCTTAGCTCAAGTTTGTGCCCTTCAATTTTGGTCATTAGATCAAAAAAATCACTCTTTAGCGTGGAAAAGATATCTAAAACTATGTAAAATGGGAGGTAAATATCCTTTCCTAGAACTAGTAAAAAGAAGTTCTTTAAAAAATCCTTTCCAAGAAGGAACAATAAAGAAAACACTAGCTCCTGTAAAAAAATGGTTAAACAATATTGATGATACTAAATTATAAAATCTATTTTTAAATTAAAAGAGCCTAATATGGTTCTTTTTATTATGACAAAAATCCTTTAGAAAACACTAAAATATGGAAAAGTGTAGTTTTTAACACTGTATTTTATAGGAAAAGTGGAAAATTTCATTGTAATTTTTATAGGAAAAGTGTAATATAAAAACTATAAAAGGAGAAAAAGATAATGTTAAAACGAAAAATAGAACAAACCATTGTCAACTATTTAAAAAATGGTTCTAATAAAATTATGATTATCGATGGTGCTAGACAAATTGGAAAATCTTATATTATTAGATATATTGGAAAAGAACTTTTAAAAGATATATTTACTAACTATATTGAAATTAATTTCGTTGAAGATTCACTTGGAGAAAAACTTTTTAAAAATATTAATAATAAAGATGATTTTTATTTGCAATTAAGTATGATTGCAGGAGATAAAATGAAAGAAAAGGAAAACACTCTTATCTTCATTGATGAAATCCAAGAATATCCCCAATTTTTGACAATGTTAAAATTCTTAAAACAAGATGATAAATTCACTTATATTTGCAGTGGCTCTCTGCTTGGCGTAACACTTGCTAAAACACCTTCTATTCCCATAGGAAGTATTGATATTGTACATATGTTTCCACTAGATTTTGAAGAATTTTTACTTGCCAATGGTTTTAATGATTATACAATTAATTCATTAAAAGCAAAATTTGAAAACCTTGAATCTTTAGAACTTTCTACACATAATAAACTTTTGGATTTATTTAAAAAATATTTACTTGTTGGAGGACTTCCAGATGCTGTAAATAGTTTTATTGAGAAAAAGAACATTGCGGAAATTCGTAAAATACAAGCTGATATTTATAATTATTATGGTGACGATGCTAGCAAATATGATAAAGAACATAAATTAAAAATTAAACGTATCTATGATTTAATTCCTTCAAATTTAGAAAACAAAAAGAAAAGAGTTGTTATTCAAAATATTGAAAATATTAAAGGAAAAAAATTTTCCAATTATCAAGATGAATTTGACTATCTAATTAATTTAGGTATTGCACTTGAAGTAAAAGCATTATCTACACTTGTATTTCCTCTTATCGAATCAAGTGGCAAAAATTTATTAAAACTCTACCTTAATGATGTAGGAATACTAACTAATATTCTTTACAAAAATAATATCAAGGCAGTGCTTAATGATGAAAAAAGCATAAATCTTGGAACGGTTTATGAATCCGTTGTGGCTAGTGAATTAAAAGCACACGGATACAACTTATTTTATTATGACAATAAATCAAATGGTGAAGTAGATTTTTTAATAGATGATTATAATAGTCTTTCAGTTATTCCAATCGAAGTAAAATCAGGAAAAGATTATACCATTCACAATGCAATAAACAAGTTTTTAACAAATAAAGATTACCATATTAAAAAAGGATATGTCCTTTCTAATGAAAGAAATATTTTTGAGAAAAATAATCTCATTTATATGCCAATTTATATGATTATGTTTTTCTAATTTTCTCTTTAAAAAAAGCCTAAATCAAGCGTATATAACTTGAAATTAGGCTTTTTTAATATAATTTATTCTATTTATTTCTTTGAATATTAAATTCTTGACAAAAATCATAAAAAGTTCCCCTGTCAACTAATTTTTTATCCATAGTAGAAGACTTGAGTTCATTTTCTAGCATTGCTAATTTTTCCCTATCAATCAAATTTACAATTAAATTAGCATCATATTTATCTTTTTCTCGACCATTTCTTTTACTAAGATACATTGACTCCAACGACATTGCTCGATATGGAATACCATTGTGATACTTTAAAGAACTATCCAATTCCAAATCAGCACATATTGCATTTTTTCTTACTTCCTTGCACATCATTTTATCATTTTCAAAATAGTAACTCTTATAATTAATAGAATTGTCATTTTCTCTTTCAAACAAAAATAATCCTATAGTCATAATACTATCTTTATATCTAATTGAAAATTCGTGTCCTGTGTCATCTTTTTCAAACATATGTGATTGTAAAGAAAAATCTGGATTTTTATCAATAATCTTTTTTAAAATACCTAACTGTTCTTCATTAATCATTAAATCTAAATCTCCGTGATAACGATTTAAAGGTGTCTTAGTTTCAAAAAAAGCCGTAACTCCACCAGTATGATAACAGTCTAGTCCTTCATCTTTTATTAAATCATTAAACTTATCAAAAGCTTCATTGACTAATCTATGATTTTCTTCCAATGGTACACGTTGATTTAACAAATTCTTTTGTTGAATATCATTAAGTTCATTTATTAAATCTTGGATAGAATGATAATCAGAATTCAAAGAAAATATCTTATCTTTATTTTCTATTATTTGTTCCCAGGATAATCTTTTTTGTTGATATAATTTATATAATTCAATAATAACGATTTTGACAATTTCATTAGGACTTAAATCCTTTAAACGATTAACAAATTTATCTAATTCTTGTTCAGGTAAGGAAACCAGTTTTCCAAAAGTATAGACTAAATCTTTTACTTTAGCTTCATTTTCCATTTCAGGCACCTCCCCTAATAATATAATAACATAAAAAAGATATAAAATTTCAAAACTCAAGATTATTTGTTAAATATTAAAACTAATTGACCTTCATTCTACTAAATAAAGACATCATTTTTTAATAAAATTATTTTTAAATAAGATTAATGTATTCTTGTTTAGAACTAAATAGCCCATATAAAATAACTTGTTTTTCTTTTTCTAAAACTTCATATATTATTAAATGTTTGTTAATTATTAATGCTCGATAATTTCTTCTTTTTAAAGAAATAGAATATGGAATAATATTCCCTTATAAGCAAAATCTTTAAGTAAAGATATTTTATTTTCCAATTCATTTAAAACCTCAATGGCAACTTTTTTTCCAAAAATATCTGCAACATAATTTATTGATCTATTAAGTTGTTCATTAAATTTATCTGTCTTTAATAATGTATAACTCATTATGATTTCCTTCCTAAAATCTTTTTTCTTAAATCATCAAAACCATTAAATTCAGAAAGTCGATTATTTTTTACATCAGCCTCTGCTTCTGCTAATTCTCTTAATAAAGTTAATTCAGCAACCATTTGATTATACTCGGAAACACTTAAAAGAACCGTATCATCTCTCCCATTAACAGTAATATAAACTGCCTCATTAGATTCTTTACAATATGTTGCTAGTTCATTATGTTTATTACGTAAATCTGCTGATGGTCTTATTTTACTCATCACAATCACCTCATATCATAATTATAGCGTCTTACAACATTTTAATAAAAAAAGGTTACCAAGTAACCTAATAATAGATAATTTCTTTTCCCTTACGATAGACTTTATCAATTCTACCGCCACCAAGGCAAACATCTCCTAAATAAAATACCGCTTCTTGCCCTGGAGTAACCGCTTTTATTCCTTGAGGATAAGTAACTAAAATAGTTTTGTCTGGATTAATCGTTATTTTCACTTTATTATCTTCTTGTCGATATCTAAATTTAGCACAACATTCAAGATTATTTACTAGTCTTTCATCAAGATAATTAACATCACTTACTAAACAAGAATCAGAAACTAAATATTCATTTTCACCATTTTGAGCAACATATAAAATATTCTTTTCAACATTTTTACCAACTACAAACCAACTACCACCTTGATATGAAACAATGCCACCTATTCCAAGCCCTTTTCTTTGACCAATGGTATAATATAAAACGCCGTCGTGTTCTCCAACTACATCATTATTTTCAACATTAACAATTTTTCCTTTTTTAGAAGGTAAATAGTTTTTTAAAAACTCTTTGAAATTTCTTTCTCCAATAAAACAAATTCCAGTGGAATCTTTTTTAGCAGCAACATCTAATCCTAAATCTTCGGCGATTTTTCTAACTTCAGGTTTGGTAATATTTTCTAAAGGAAACAAAATGTTCTTTAATTGATTTTGAGAAACTTGACACAAAAAATAACTTTGGTCTTTATTCAAATCACTAGCTTTGTATAAAACGCTAGTTCCGTCTTCTCTGTGTTCGATTTTGGCATAATGACCAGTTGCTACATAGTCAACATCAAATTGCTCTGCAAACTTCAAAAAAGAATCAAATTTGATATATTTGTTACATAGTATATCAGGATTAGGAGTTCTTCCTTTTTTATATTCGCTTAAAAAGAAAGAAAAAACATTATCCCAATACTCTTTAATAAAATCAATACGATATAACTCAATTCCAAGTTTATCAGCCACTTTTTTAGCATCTAAATAATCTTTTTCTTGAGGGCAAATATCTTCTTCACTTAAACTAGGATTTCCTAAAATATCATTATTCAAAGAAGAGTCCCAATTTCTCATAAAACCTGCAATAACTTCGTGTCCTTCTTTTTTTAACAAATAAGCAGCCACCGCACTATCAACACCACCACTTAGCATTATCATTACTTTAGCCATACTAATCACCTATACCAACTTTCAAATACTCTACTACATCATTATAACTCAAATAAACATAAAAATCACTTAAATACGAAGAAGAACTAGTAAGTAAACGAATTAAAGTTATATCTTCATCATTTGCCTTTTCTAAAACTAAAATATCACTATTTTGATAAAAACCATAAGTTAATAAAAAATCACTATCATCTTCACTAATAATAACAACTTTTAAATCCTTAATATCACCACACAAAGAAGTAATATCAAAAACATAAACAACATTATTTTGTAATTTAGTTTCAATATTTACACAAGAAAAAGCTTCCTCTTTAGAATGATTAACAAGTTCTTTTTTAATCTTATCAATTCTTTTTTCAACAGGAGATTTTTCATTATTTTTAAGCACTACAAAAAAAACACCTAAAACTATAACTAACAAAAAAAGACTTCCAAATAACCACTTTTTCTTTTCCATAAAACTCCTTATTTATAAATTAGCAAAGCACTATAACAATAAACTTGTTCATCTTTAACACTAGTAAAAGCTGCTATCGAATACTTAATATCAACTAATTCAATATTATGATTTTTCAAAAAAAGATTAATTGCAGCTTCTAAATCAAGTTCGTGTTCTTCATCAAATATCTTTACTTTATACATTTTACCACCCTTAAAGATAATAATAAAGTTCAAGTGTCGAAAAAAAGTGAAAATTAAAACTATTAGTAATAACTCAACTATTTTTAATCTTTTAAACAACCTATTGGAATTATCTTAACACCGTCTTTTCTTGTATAAGCCATTTCTCCACCAATTATTACAATTAGTAAACTAAGTTCCTTCATATTTTCATCACCTTATGAACATACAATGTCAAACTTCAATGTAGTTTTTTTCCACGTTTCAATGTACTTTTTTTCTGTATTTCAATGTAGTTTTTTTCTGAAATTATGTCCATATAAAAAATTCTAGATAAAGGCGATAAAATTAAAAATCCGAATAAAAATCACTTAAAGTTATAAATTTAAAATTTTTAAGCTTGTATTAAAACCATTTTTAGAAATAAAGTCTAAATTATAATAAGGAAATTTTATTTTTGATAATTGTTCTATTCCTTCTTTAATAACCTTATCTGTTATTTGCTCATTTGTATATTTTACTTCATAAAAACGATTTTACTAAAAAAAGAATATCATCAACGATATTCTTATCTAACTACAATATTTACTATTCTATTAGGAACTACAATTACTTTTACTATTTCTTTTCCTTCTGTAAAGACTTTTACATTAGGAATATTTAATGCCTTTTCTTTTAATATTTCTTGATTTTCATCTCTAGCACATTTAATAGTTCCTCTTAATTTTCCATTAACTTGAACTCCTATTTCAATTTCTTCATCAATCGTTTTTGCTTCATCAAAAATAGGCCAAGGATCGTATGCTATTGTTTTGTTATGTCCTAAAATAGACCATAATTCTTCTCCAATATGAGGACAAATACAAGAAAACATTTTAACAAATCCTTCTATATATTCTTTATATATTTTATCTGCTTTATAAGCATCATTAATAAAAATCATCATTGCAGAAATAGCGGTATTAAATTGTAAACTTTCAAAATCAGAAGTTACTTTTTTAACCATTTTATGATAAGACTTTTCAAGACTTAAGTCATTGTCTAAAACAATTTTATCTTTATTATCGACAATAAGCCTAAAAACTCTATCAATGAACTTTTTAGAACCTTCAAGTCCAGAAGTAGACCAAGGTAAAGAAGCTTCCAAAGGACCCATAAACATTTCATATAATCTTAAAGCATCAGCACCATATTCTTTTACAATTTCATCAGGATTAATTACATTTCCTCTTGATTTACTCATTTTTTCGCCATTTTCGCCTAAAATCATACCTTGATGATACAATTTCTTAAAAGGTTCTTTAACAGGAACAATGCCTTTATCAAATAAGAAATTAGTCCAAAATCTTGAATACAATAAATGTCCAACCGCGTGTTCAGAACCTCCAATATACAAATCAACAGGAAGCCAATGTTTCATTAGCTCATAATCTGCGATAGCTTTTTCATTATTAGGATCAATATATCTAATAAAATACCAACTAGAACCTGCACTTCCAGGCATCGTGTTCGTTTCTCTTTTTCCTTCCTTACCATTTACTTCAACATTAACCCAACTAGAAGCATTTTCCAAAGGAGCTGCTCCACTTTTTTTAGGTTTATAATCATCTAAAACTGGTAAAACAAGAGGTAAATCTTCATCACTTAAAACAATATCTTCATCACTAAGATGAATAATGGGAATAGGTTCTCCCCAATATCTTTGTCTAGCAAATATCCATTCTCTTAATTTGTAATTAACTTTTTTGTTACCACATTTATGATTTTCTAGCCATTCTATCATACAATCTATTGCTTCTTGTTTTCCTAAACCATTCAAGAAAGAAGAATTAATATGAACACCATCGCCTTCAAAGGCTTCAACTTCAACATTTCCACCTGCTAGAACAGGAATTATTTCAAGTCCAAACTTTTTAGCAAAAGCATAATCTCTCTCATCGTGAGCAGGAACAGCCATTATAGCACCAGTTCCATAAGTTGCAAGAACATAATCAGAAATCCAAATTGGTATTTTTTTGCCATTTACA
This sequence comes from uncultured Erysipelotrichaceae bacterium, assembly GCA_964442785.1. GTDB lineage: Bacteria > Bacillota_I > Bacilli_A > RFN20 > DUOF01 > SIG223. The sequence continues at coordinate 513 of CAYTZW010000010.1, read as the reverse complement.
GGGTTAATTGCGTAAGCACCAGTAAATACTCCTGTTTTTTCTTTATTAAGCTCAGTTCTTTCTAAATCAGACTTAGAAGCACATTTTTTCTTATAGTTTTCAACTTCATTTCTTTTTTCAGCACTTGTAATCTTATCTACAAGAATATGTTCAGGAGCTAAAACACAATAAGTAGCTCCAAACAAAGTATCTGCTCTAGTGGTAAAAACAGGAAAGTTTTCATCAAAATCAGCTACTTTAAAAATAACGTGAGCTCCAACTGACTTACCAATCCAATTTCTTTGAATTTCCTTGGTAGATTCAGGCCAATCCAAATCATCTAATCCTTCAAGTAATTTTTCTGCATAAGCAGGAATATTCATAACCCATTGTTTCATATTTTTTCTTACAACAGGAAAGCCTCCTCTTTCAGATTTTCCGTCAATTACCTCATCATTAGCCAAAACCGTTCCTAATTCTTCACACCAGTTAACAGGCATATCAATTTGTTTAGCAATACCGTCATTATATAAT
>CAYTZW010000009.1:0-38223 GCA_964442785.1 uncultured Erysipelotrichaceae bacterium | reverse complement strand
TTCTTAATCTTTCTTCAACTTTGGCTTGAGTAGCAATTCCAGCGTGATCCATTCCTGGAAGCCATAAAACATCATATCCTTGCATTCTTTTATATCTTGCTATTAAATCTTGCAAAGTAACGTCCCAAGCGTGTCCTAAATGCAACTTTCCTGTTACATTAGGAGGGGGAATAACGATAGAAAAAGGTTTTTTATTCAAATCTCCACATTTAAAATAGTTATTCTTTAACCATTCTTGATATTTTCCTTCTTCAACAATTTTATGTTCATATTTTGGACTTAATTCTTTCATATTTTCTCCTTTCAAAATAAAAAGTCATTCCTAAAAATAGGAACGACTTAAAACCGCGATACCATCCTAATTCATAACAAATGTTATGCTCTTAATTAGTCTTAACGCAACCAACGATTGACCTACTACTATTTTTCAATCAATTAACTCCAAGGCGACTTCATATCTTCATTTAATTCTTTTTCACCAAACAAGAACTCTCTACCTAAATGTTAAATATTACTACTCCTTTTCCCAGTTGTTAAAATGTTAACACATAATCAAAGTTTTTTCAAGTAGTGCATAGTTCACATTATTTATTTTCACAATTAATAGTTATGTTAAATGTAGCCTTTGCACTATATTTTCCACATTCTGCATCTAATGTAGAAGTGATTATATCGGTTAATTGACACTTTTTGTCTTCAACAAAAATTGTTAAATTGTAATCTTCATTCAAATTTTTAATTTCTTCAATAGCTCCTAAACTTGTAAAAGCTTCCGTTGTAACATTTATTGTATTTTCTTCTTCATTACAATTTTGAGTTATAGTAATCTCAACCAATGGTATTGCAAATAATGTTTTGCCCTTGTATTCACTGATGTATTCACTCGTTATTTCTTCGGTAAATAAATTATCCGTATACCAATTATAATTTGAATAATCTTTTATTATTTCAGTAAATTTAGTTGACGGATCAGAAAATTTTATTTCTTTTTCTTCATTAAATTGATACTCACCATTAGAATTTTTTCCATTTACTATAACTACCTTCACAGAAGAATAAGCGTCATCAAGATAAATTATTAACTCATATTCATTTATTCGATAGGTTTCATATGTATTAATATTTAAACTAGTAACAATTCTATCCTCTATGTTAATTTCTTCATACAAATTTTCTTCTATGTCTACTTTACCTGTTTCCATTGTTAATGTAGCATATTCTTTACTTAATTCATCATACTTATTTTTGATCTCCTCGATATCTTCTAATTTAGTAAATGCTCCAACTTTACAGGTTGTAATATATTCTTTTTCATCAAGCCTTTGATATACTTTAATACTTATTAATGGCATTCCATATATTGTTATACTACCATTAATATTTGCCTGTGGAGTGGTTGTTTCAGTACATTTTTCATCAAGATACCAATTAAAGTTACTATAATTAGTGATTTCTGAAGCTATATTAGTTCCAACATTAATATTTTTGCTATCTTCCATAAAGACATAACCACCAAACTCATTAATACCCCTTACAATTTTTATGGTCATAATAACTTCCCATTTAGCATATAAAGTGGTAATTGGTAAAGTCAATGTATATGTATCATTTTCATTAAACAAAGGAGTATCATAAGAACTATCCAAATACCAACCACCAAATGTATATCCAATTTTTTCAGGTGTCGGTAAATCAGCTTCTTTTATTTCATCAACGTATTCTCTTGAAGCAAATATAGTTCCACCTTTACTTTCAAAATTAACCGTATAGATAGTACCAAATTTAGCATATAAATTTATAAAATTACTATTTGTATCTTCCTTAATTGATAACAAAGGAAATTTTGCTTCAGTTTTATAATCTTTATCTAGATACCAGCCTTTAAACACACTAGAAGAAGTTGTAGAAGGTGCAGTTTCAAGGATTAAGGAATTATAGATAAAATATCCATAATCGGTATTAAGTTCTTGTTTTTCTCCATTTATTATTAAATCCCCTGATGTATATATATGGAATGAATAATTATCTTGGTTAATAGAAGCAAAATTATTATATGGATTTGTCGCACCATTAAAAGATGAATAGTATATTTTTATCTTTATTGAAGAATTAAAATTATCTGTTAGTACTATAAATAATTTTGATAGTAAATCATTAATATTTTTTGAAGGGTCATTAGTAATCAAAATTGTTGTAATAATATCATTTACATCAAAATCTTCACTAACATTATATTTAAAAGCATCTTTCATTATTATTTTAATACTATCTTCAAGGAAAACTTGAGTACTTTCAGTTTCTTTTCCAAAGTGAATTAATAACTTTAAGTCTTTATCATATAAAATACCATTTACGCTTTCAAAATATGGATTTTCTTTAACTACTTCAAAACAAGAAATATTATAAAAATTATTTAGAGTATATTCATTGCCGTAGCTTAGTTCTTTTGAAAAATCAATTCCACTGATAGTTGAAACATTTTCGCTAATAGTTAACTGCAATGACCTATTATTCTCATTTAAAATGAAAGCATATTTAGCAATTTCTTTTACACTTGAAGGAATAGAATAAGTATCCACAATTTTATTAGAAGGATATCTTACCAAAATAGTTTCATAACTTTTAAATAAAACACCGTCCATTACAGAATAAACTCCATTTAGTTTATCAATATTGTATTCTTCTATATTATAACTTTCATTAAAAGCTGTATCATCAATATTACGAACGTTCATTCCTAAAGTTACTGATTTTAAATCAGCCATATTAGCAAAAGCATATTTTCCAATAGTATGAATTTGTGAATTTGAAGCAGTATCGACCATTGTAATTTCTTTTATACCATTAATTTTATAAAATGCGTATGGAGCAATTTGCTTTATTGGTTCTTCACCAATAATAGTTCCTGTATTAACAGTTTCAAGATTAGTCTTTGAACATCTTAACAAAGCCCACTCATAACCATTATTAGTTTTTACTTTTCCATATAAACATATATTAGTAGTCCTTACATTCCAATATTGATTTCCTTCTTCATCGACAACTGAAGAAACATAATATCCTGATACATTATTTAGTGATTTAAACATTTCAGGGTATTTTTCAATATCAAATATTAATGATGTTGGAAGTTCTAATATGGAAATATCTACATTATCAAGTCCCGCAAAAGTATCATTAGTAATTTGATTTAATATTTCATCATCTGAATGTAATATTTCAATGATATATTTACTATCAAGTTTATCTCCTGTAGCATTTTTCAAAATATTAGCAACATTACATTTATTACTTTCTATCAAACAATCCATATTTCCTACCATTTTTATCGTAGATAATGCAGGAAATTTTCCAGCCAGATTAATTGAAGTTAGTCCTTCTGATAATGTAAGACTTGTAACATTACTTAATCCACTACTCATATTGGATAAATCAATTTTCTTAATCTCTTTTCCTAAATAATATTTTTCAATTTCAATAGATTTATCACTTTCTTCTAAATCACCTATGGAAACCAAAGTTTCATTATCAAAATCCCAAGTTCCTTTTACAAATTTAGCATATAATTCAATATTTTCAGCAAACATTACAAGCAAATTACTATGTTTGTAAGGTTCAGTATAAACAATGTTTCCTTTCTCATCAGTGGTATAATACCACCAACCCATAAATGTATAACCATTTGCAGTAGGGACTTTTTCAACATTAAAATCTTTTAATTTAGTTCCTATCTCAGTTTGAGTTTCATTGAACGAACCGCAATTAGAATTAATACTCTCATCACAACTGAAATTAATACTATATCTTTCAATTTGAGCATCAGGAACTTCATTGTTTTTACAAGAAAAAGTATATTTTTGAGTTTCGGTTACTTTATCATAAATAATAAAACTATTATCTTCTTTTTTAGAAAGATACCTTTGATTGCTATTTTCTTTTTCTTCGATATTAAATGTTGCTAGATATTGCAAGTTTCCTAAAAAGGTTATAGTTTCTTCATTAAATTCATCAACACTATAAGGTAAATATAATTCTTGAAGTTCTTTTAAAGAAGACAAGCCTTCTAAATTTGAAATAATGAATTTTGTTAAACCTGCTCCTACTATTTTTAAATATCTTAAATGACTAATAATTTGTTCATCATTAACTCCAAAAAGATTGCTAAATGAATATTCGTTAAAATCGACAGGAATAGTTAATTTTTGTAATTTCAATAAATAAATAAAACTATTTTTTTCGATTGTATCAATCGTTTCAGGGATTATCAATGAATTAATTTTTAAAGCATCATAATTTAGGAAACATTCTTTTGTAATTGTCGTTACTTCTTTTCCCATAAAAACGGAAGCTATTGTTACTTCTACATTTTTTTCTTCGCTATAAGCAAAAGACGTTGCAGCATAAGTTTTGCTATCTTCATTTAAAGAATAGGTTATTCCTTTAGAAGCATCATACTTAGCATACAAAAGGGTGTTATCATTAACCGTAAAACTAGAAACGTAAGTATCCATTTCATTATAAAATCCAATAAAATGACTATTATTATATTGACCAATATTAAAGCCTTCATCTTTCTTATCATATGAAATTATTAAATCATTTTCATTATCACTAGTTCCTAAATAGAAAATACATAGACTATTAGTACAACTTTGTTCATTCCACTTGTACAAATAAGAAATAATTACATTTGTTCCATAAGGAATATTGCTTTTTATAGTTAATGGAGTTTCTCGTCCAATTCCAGTAACACTTATAGTATGTTTTTTAATTTCCCAAGTTGCTGTTAAGATTAAACCATCGCTTTCTATTTTTTCTGTCTTTTGTTCTTCTAAATTAATATTATGACAATCATCACTATTACATATTTTCCAACCAGTCCAATTATAACCTTCTTTTGTTGGAGAAGAAATTTTTAAATCACTTATTAAGGTTCCATATTCAACATTACTTAAATTAAGTTTACTGCTATAATCAAAATTACCACCGTCAGCATCAGCAACGACACTTAAAAGTTTAGGAGTAAAAGCTACTTGCAATATAATTACACGATAATATTTTTCTTGAATATATTCATCACTGGCATATTTATTAGCATTTTCATCAATAACAAATTGTGTTTCTTTATAGATAACTTCGCATTTATCATTGTAATTTTTAATAGGACAAACGCCCTTAAAATCATAACCTTCTTTTATCCTATCATTATCTTCCAAATATGAAGATAAATTAACAATTTCTTCTTTTGAATAATCTTTTGGAAGTACTTGCTCTCCTGAATTTAAAATCAATTTTATTTTATAATCAACAGGCTCCCATTGAGCTTCTAAATTATAGGTACTAGTTAAAATCTTACTACTTCCAAAAACTTCACTAATACATTTTCCATTGTATTCTCCACCTTTTACTTTGTATCCTATGAAACGATATCCTAAGCGTGAAGGTTTTTGATTATCGATTTGTTTATAAATTTCTACATTATTTTCAATAGGAGTGAAAGTTATTGTAGAAGTAACTCCGTCAAAATTTCCACCATTTGGGTCAAGTGATACTGTATTATTATTAAGTTCATATTTTCCATAAAAATAAACATTTAATATTGATGTATTATCATCTAATTCTGGTTCTAAAGAATATAAAGAAGGAGCCTCTTTGGTTAGGGCAGCATCTAAATACCAACCTTTAAAGATATAATTAGTCTTTGAGTATAATTTTTCTTGTAAATCTTGTAAATCGATAGTAGAGCCATAATATTTAATAGTATTTAAATCAGCAATTATATTATTTCCACTTTCAATAGTAGTATCGACAAAATAGACATTTACTTCCTTCATTTGCCATTTAGCGTACAAAGTTATTGATTTAGTTATGGTGTAAGGAAAAGTTACTTTCTCATTAAAAGTTCCATCTAAATACCAGCCTTCAAAAGAAGCTGCTCCTTTTTTCAATTCTATATTTAGAGTTGTTTCTTCAAGTGTTGTACCATAATCTTTAGTAACAGGATTAATAACTTCGCTTGAATTAGTAACATAAGTAACTTGATGTCCTGTTGCAGTCCATTTAGCGTACATTGTAGTTCTATTATTTACTTGGAAAGGAAATTCTACTTTATTATTAAAATTGCTATCTAAATACCAACCTTCAAAAGTATGTCCTTCTTTACTAGTTAAAGGAACTGCAGTTATTTTTGAACAATTAAATTGGTTCTTTGCAGTAGCTTCTATTTGATTTGAAAAACAAACAATAGAGGTAACATCGCTTCCACCATCAGTTTTAAATGTAATTTGTTGTTTTTCAACAAATCTTGCATATATAAGTGTATTTTTTACTATCTTTGTATTTTCAAAATCAAATTCTGTTTTATATTCTGTATCAGCATACCAACCTAAAAAATCATAATTTTCTTTAGTAGGGTTTTCAGGTTCTTCCACCAATTTTCCTTTTTCAACTATAACAGAAGATATTTCTTCGCCCCCACTTTTAAAAGTTACGGTATATTTTTTAACTTCTTTTTTTCCACAACCAGACACTACAAAAAAAGCAACAATTATTGCTATAAAGGCTATTGATTTATTTAAAAACTTTTTCATATTTATAATCCCCACCTTTATTATAAATAGAGTCATTTCCCTTGTTATGATATTATTATACTATATTTATTAATAAATATAAAATCAATTTTTTAACTTTCAATAAGTTTTTAAAAATGAATTTTCATTCTTCGAATTAAAGACTATCGGTAAATAAAGAAAAAAAATCAAAATTTTTTCAACAGTGGGCTAAAATAATGTTGCATTTAAACTTCCTTATATGTATAATTCAAGTACGTAGGATGTGAATAAAAATGGCTAATAAAGCAATGAGAAATCAAAAAATTAATCGTTTAAAATCTTTATCAAACAATTTAGATGATGCTAGACTAGAATCTTTAAATGTTGATGCTGTTCAAAGTAATGTAGACAATATGGATTTAACCTATTCTTCATACGCTTTTTCACAAACAACAGCAATCCCCGTTATTAAAGAAGAAGAAACCGATGATGTTGACTCTTTAGTAGAGTATATCAAAAATGTTGATGCTGCATTCCAAGATAAGCCTAAGGTTAAAACTGTTTCTATCGCTGAAAAAATTATTGAAAGAAACAAGAATAATCCTAAATTAAAAAGAAAAGAAACTTTTGAAACTTTCCAAAGTTCTAGCGAAGATTCTTTCTCTTTAGAAAATGTAGGAGAAAAAACTGCTATAGATTATTATCTTGATGCTTTAGACCAAGTTAAAAACGACTAAAAAAATCCTTTTCGAAAAGGATTTTTTATTTAATCAAAATTTTTTCAATTTTCTCGACACAATTACAATATTCCAACAACTCGATTAAGTTTCCAATTTGGCTCATTTCATTATAAGAAGAAAAATTCCCTTTAGGAATAAACAAAAGAGCTAATAACCAATATTTTTCATATTCTTGCAAAGGAAAAGATTTATGATACAATTCAACATTGCTAGACAAGTCAAAATTACTATTATATCCTTTATCAATCATATCATAGATATCAAAAATAGGTGGAGCATTTACCATATTTTCAATCGAAATAATTTTTTCTTTTTTGACCAAAATATGTGAATAGTCAAAATTCAAATACGCTAAAACCATTCTAATTGAAGTTTTGTCTTCGCAACTTTTTTTGAATTTTTCTAAATAATCATACGATTTATCCATACATTTTTTCAAATAACTATAATTCATTATCAAAATCCATTCAAAAGGAGATTTATAATCTTCTTTCTCAATTCGTAAAATATAATCATCAAGATAATTATTAACATCTATCAATTTATTTTCAATAAATTCATAAGTTTCCAGAAAAAAATTTTTACTTACGTCCATAGTAAAAAAAGATTTACTATGCAAATCTATTATTTTAGTAATAAAATTTTTCATTTTTATTTCTTTAGCGTCTATATAATCTTCTTCGATAAAATTTGAAAGAATAAACTTAATATTTTCATAAAATGATACATACGAATTGTAATTATTTTTCAAAATATAATCAAATGTTTTAATATGCAACATTTCTAACTTATTGATAATAGCATCAATTTCCAAAGTTTTTACATATTTAAGAAAATAAGTGCCTTGTTTTGCTTTAACCTTATAAGTGCTAGGACTAATTGAAATAATAGTTATTACATCTATATTGTAATATTCTTTTAAAATATTATTCATAACTTAAAGGAATATTAATTAAATCTCCTTCTTTTAAAACTTCCTTATTATGTTTTTTTAAAGTTTCCATATCAATTTTATACTTTTCACATATTTGTTCTAAACTAGTATCTTTTTTATAAACAAAAAAAGTTGAAGATTTTTCATATTTTTTATTATCAAGAAGTAAAGATAAAAAAGGCTTTGTTTCTTTTTCTACTTCTACTCTTTCGTCTTTTTCAACAACATCTAAAACCACTTCTTCATCTTCGGTAGGAAAGGAAACCTCCAAATCTTTGAAAGAATTAATCTTTAATTTTATAAACATATTTAATTTTTCATCGGTTAAAGAATATTCAAAATCATCTACCATTATATTAAATTCATCTAAAGATAAAATATTTTCATAAGGTATAGTATTATCAATAATAATACGTTCATTGAAATTTTTTTCTATTCCATTAAGGTTTTCATAAACTCCATTTATTATAATCTCTCCATTGCAAGTTACACCTTCACACTTTCTTAAATATGATACATTTTCATCGACACTAATATTAATTAAATCTTTAATATTGTCCAAAAGAATACTTTTTTCTAAAAGAATAATATTTTTCATTTTAAATCCTCCCTTTTAAGAATATGAAAAAAGTAGAGATATTATTCTCTACTAATTACTTCTTCAATATAATTTTTCAAAGGACTTAAATCATCTTCATAAGACACTAACATAATTTGTTCTTCTTTGATGTTTTTAAAAACAGACATTATATTTTTTTTACATTTATTTTTCATAGATTGATTTAATTTATCCGCTTTTGTTGCCAAGACTAAATATGGTTTTCCAGAAGAAACTAACATTTCATACATTTCTATATCTAAATTAGTAGGAAGATGTCGCGAATCTACTAGAAGAATAATTAATCTTAAATTATCTCTTTTATAAATATAATCAGACATTAAAGTAGCAAAATCATCGTATGTTTTATGATTAGTTTTCGCATATCCATATCCTGGAGAATCCACTAAACGAAACTTATTATCGATGTTAAAGAAATTAAGTAATCGAGTGCAACCTGGAGTTTTGGAAGTCTTTGCCAATTTTTTAGAAGAAACTAAAGTATTAATTAAAGTTGATTTCCCAACATTACTTTTTCCTACAAAACAAATTTCTTTGACTTCATCAATAATCCATTGTTCCTTATTAGCACAAGATGTTATAAAACTAGCATTTTGAAACTTCATTTTCAGTTACCTCTTTTGTCAAGGCAATACTTAAAACAGTATCAATGCAATCTGCAAATTTTATGGTTAAATTATCTTTAACTTCTTGAGGAATTTCATCTAAATCTCTTTCATTTTCCTTAGGAATTACAATCGTAGAAATACCACTTCTTAAAGCTGAAATAGATTTTTCTTTAAGTCCTCCAATAGGTAAAACATTACCTCTTAAAGTTATTTCTCCTGTCATCGCAACATCTTTATTAACAGGAGTATTGGTTAAAGCACTAACAATAGCGGTAGTCATCGTAACTCCAGCACTTGGTCCGTCTTTTGGAACAGCTCCTTCAGGGAAGTGAATATGAATATCTGTTTTTTCAAAATCAGTCGTAATTCCATATTTTTTAGCATTTGCTTTAACATAATCAAGGGCAATATCCGCACTTTCCTTCATAACATCTCCTAAACTTCCTGTTAGAATTGTTCTTCCTTTTCCTTCAAAAGTTGTAACTTCAACATTTAAAATATCTCCACCAAAATCAGTGTAAGCTAAACCTGTAACTACTCCTACTTGATTAGTTTTTTCTTTCTTTGTGTAATCAAATTTTTCTTTACCCAAATATTTATTAACAGAAGAAACAGCGACTTTTACTTTTCTTGGAGAAGTTGATTTCAAAACTTTGACAGCAACTTTACGACAAATAGTTCCTATTTCTCTTTCAAGTTGTCTTACTCCACTTTCCATAGTGTAATATCTAATGATATGTAATAAAGCTTCATCAGAAAATTCCAAATTATCCTCCGTTAAGCCATTTTCCTTTAATTGTTTTTGATACAAATGTTTTTTAGCAATATTTAATTTTTCTATTTCCGTATAAGAAGACAATCTAATGATTTCTAATCTATCACGTAAAGGTGCTGGTATTGTTTCAATATTGTTCGCTGTAGCAATAAAAACAACTTTTGACAAATCATAAGGTTCTTCTAAATAATTGTCAGAGAAAATCTTATTTTGCTCAGGGTCTAAAACTTCAAGTAAAGCCGAAGCAGGATCTCCTTTATAAGCATTTTGTCCTATTTTATCTATTTCATCAAGTACGAAAACAGGATTAACAACACCTGCTTTTTTCATTCCTTGAATAATTCTACCTGGAATAGCTCCTACATAAGTACGACGATGTCCTCTTATCTCAGCTTCATCACTAACGCCACCTAAAGACATTTTAACATATTTACGACCTAAAGCTTTAGCAATAGATAAAGCAAGAGAAGTTTTACCAACTCCTGGAGCTCCAACAAAACATAAAATAGTACTTTTACTATAATTAACTAGTTTTTGAACTGCTAAATATTCTAAAATTCTTTCCTTTATTTTTTCCAAACCATAATGACTATCATTTAAAACTTGCTCTATTTTATTAAAATCTTGTTCACCTTCATCAATTTGATACCAAGGAATATTAACAAGCCAATCTACATAGCCTCTAATAACCATTGCTTCTTGACTCATATTAGGCATTATTTCATATTTTTTAATTTCTTCTAATAATCGAGTACGAATATTTTCAGGTATTCTTTCATCTTGAGCAACCGCTTTCCAAGCATCTATTTCTTCATCTTTATTATAATCTTCACCAAGTTCTTCTTTTATGGCTTTTAATCTTTCTCTTAAAATGTATTCTTTTTGATTTTCTTCAATTCTTTTCCTAACTTTATTATCAATGTCTTTATCTAATTCTTTAGCGTATTTTTCTTCTTCAAGAAACATAATAATTTGCATAATACGGTCATTGATATTTAAAGTTTCTAAAATTTGTTGTTTTTTGAAAACAGGTAAAATCAAATAGTTTGCTAAAGTATCTGCCAAAGAAGAAGCAGACATACCTTCAAGTAAATTAGCCGTTACACTTTTAGGTAATAAAGCAAACAAATCAGAATTTTCTTCCACTAATTTTGAAAGCCTTTTCATTAAAGCTAATTCTTCTTTAAAATCGCCGCTTATTTCATTTGCTTCTATTCCACTAGCAAAAATAGAATTATCTTTAACTTCAAAAGATTGAATCGAAATTCTTTTGATAATTTGCAAATCAACTTTCAAAGAATTAATTCCATTTCGAGAACTACTAATATTTTTTATTTGTGCTAAAACACCCATTTTATATAAGTTATTGGTATCTGCATTAGCAATTCCAGAATTTATTTGAGATACAATAATTACATAAGAATCATAATTTGTTTTTGCTTGCTCAAGAGCTTTTAAGCTAAAGTCCCTTGCAATATCTATTTTAACATCATTATTAGGGAAATAAACAAAGCCCCTAGTAGATATTACAGGTAAATAATAAGATTTTAATTCCATAACATTTTCCATATTTAAAACCTCCACTGGTATATTATACCAAGTATTTCAAAAATAAAAAAGAATGATAATTATTCTTTTTATCATTCTTTTAAAATTTATTGTTTTCTTTTAAGAAATCATATAACTTTTTATCTCTTAATGAATAATATAAATAATCTAATTGATCTTTGATTTTTCCTTTAAATTCATCAACAGGTACATTATATTGATTTGCTAATTTAGTTACTTCAGCTTCTAATTCTTCACTTGTTACATTTAAGTTTTCATTTTTAATAATTTCTTCAACAACAAAAGTTGTTTTTACAGATTTAGTCGCATCATTAACTAAAGATTCTCTTAATTTTTCTTCATTGCTGTTAGTCATTTGTAAATATTGTTCAAAAGTTATTCCATTTTGTTCAATTTGTTTCTTTAATCCATCAACTTTATAATCAATTTGAGCATTAACTAAAGTATCAGCAACTTCTAAAGTCGCATTTTCTACTATTTTATTAATTAATTCTTGGAATTGTTTTTGGTCTTGTTGTTGTTGTTTAGATTTTTTAATATCTTCTGTTAAATGATTTTTTAATTCTTCTAATGTTGAAACATTTTCAATATCAGCATCTAAAGCTAAAGAATCGTCAATTTCAGGTAAAACTTTTACTCTAATTTCATTTAATTTAATCTTAAATGTTGCATTTTTACCTGCTAATTCAGGAACATAATTTTCAGGGAAAACAACAAAAATGTCTTTTTCTTCTCCTACTTTCATACCAATAATTTGTTCTTCAAATCCAGCAATAAAAGTATTTGAACCAATAGTTAAACTATAACCTTTAGCACTTCCACCTTCAAAAGCTTTATTGTCTACATATCCTGTAAAATCAATATTGACAATATCGCCATTTTCTACTGCTCTATCAGTAATCATACTTAATTCAGCATTTCTTTCTTGAACACTTCTTAAAGCATTATTTAATTCTTCTTCATTAACAGTTATTTCTTCTTTTTCAATAGTTAAATCTTTATATTGTCCTAAATTAACACTAGGTGCAGTAGTAACAACAAAGTTGACTACAAAATGATCTTCACTAAAATCTTTTACTTCAACACTTGGTCTAATAATAGGATTCAATTTTGATTCTTCTAATGCTTTTTGGTAAGCTACTTGCATAGCAGAGTCTATTGCTTCACTATAAATTTTTTGCTCTGATAAATGTTTTTTAACTAATTCCTTAGGAGCTTTTCCTTTTCTAAATCCTGGAACGGAAACATTTTTAGCTAGTTTATTGAATGCTTTATCAATTTCACTAGTCCATTCAGTTCCTTCCATTGTTACATTAACTTCATATTTTGAAGCTACTAAATTTTTTGTTTCTACTTTCATATAATCCTCCACAAATATTTAACTTCTTTATTATACTACAAATTTTTAAAACTAGTTAGAAAAATCTTTTTCAATAACCGTAATAATTTTTGATTTATTAAAATAATAGTCCAAAATATAAGCAATCGCAAAAACTATTGAACCAACAAAATTACAAATCATATCTTCCATTGTATCAGCAAGAGCAGCTCTACCAATAAAAGCAATTCCATCTTCAGTCATAAACTTTTGCATATTAGACCCCGTTACAATAGAATCCGCACAGAATTCATAAATTTCCCAACACATACCAATCATAGAAGAAAAAGCAACCGCGAAAACGATAGTTCCAAAAATGCCCATTTTTTCTTTTAAAACACTTAAAATCCAAAGAGAAGCTAGACAACATAAAAATCCAGACCAAGTATGTAATAAAATATCCCAAAAAGAAATAGTATAGAAAAAGTCTAATCCTGATCCTAAACAAGCTCCTAGAAAAGCGTGAATAACTATTAATACTTGTAAAATAGTAGGAACTCGAATAGGAGTAAATCTAGTTACTAAATACGGAGCCCAAACGATAACTATAGATACACAACAAGCAAAAATTCCAGCTGGCTTTTCAAGTTCTAAAAGTGCAAAAATTCCCGCAACGGAAATCAAAGAAAATATTAATGGTAAAATCCATTCAATTTGTTTTGTTTTTTTCATTAAAATCACCTTCCACATTATATAGTAAATAACAATAATTTACTAGTTTTTAAAATATTTTTTAAGAAACTGTTGAGAATTATCTTTTTTTAGGCTCTTGATATGGCTCTAACTCTCTTATTTTTTCTTTATGATTAATCTTTATTTTTAAATAAGAACCTATATCTCCATAATCAACAACTTCATATTCTTCTTTGTAATCTTCCATTCGTAAAGCAGTATATAACAACTTATTAGTAGTTCGATAATTAATATCATCAATAACTTCACTATTTTTAATAATATTTTCTCTTGTTTTAGATAAAATAGGACAATAAGTAGGAATTTCTAAATAATCTATTTTACCATTAGTCAATTTTTTAGCACTTTCTAAAAATAAATCTAAAGCAAGAACAAAACTAGGAGTTATATTCCTTAAACTTTTATCTTTTGTCTTAGGAAGATAATCTTTGAAATATCTTTCAATTATCTTAGCATTCTTTTCCTCATTAAAGCCTTTAAATCTTTGAATTGCCCGAACAATCAAACGATTATCAACAACATCAGCATAGACAAAAGGAAAATAATAATCATTTAATATTAGTTGATAAGCATATGGAGTTTCACAATTTGGATTTGTTTTAATTCTCCTTATATTTAAGTTTTCCATATTTCCATTTATAATCGTCGTGGCTATAGGAATAGTTTTACCATTTGGCAATAAAGGATTTTGATAAGCCTTAATCCTATCTTTGATAAACTTCAAAGGATTTTCAAAATCATTCTCAGTCATCGAAGAAAAAATCGTATACATCATTATTTTTTGATGAGTTTGCTTTGAAAAATGAGTTTCTAATTTATGATAAAAAGAAGACCTTATTTCTATTAATTCTTCATAATATTTCATAAAAATTTCTAAATCATTTATTTTTAAAACAGGAATATTTTCATCTTTTACATTATTAAAAATCAAATTTTTATCTTGAATATCACAAAACATTTTCACAGGCTGAGGAAATCTTTTATCTTCTTGTTTAGAACACAAAACAACTTCACCACTTTCCAACTCTTTCAATAACGACAAAAAACTTTTTAATAATTTTTGATTCATATTATCATTCCTTTGTCGTATTATATCATTTATCATTATTTGTTCTATTCAATACTATAATTTTGTTGAAAAGTTTAACGCAAAACAGTTTTCTTTAAAATTAGATTTTCTAACCAATTATATGATTTATTTTCCATATCTTCATTTATAAAAACTTCAATTTTATAACTATTATCAACTTTGACTAATTTGGAAAAGCAAAAATCAAAATTAATGCTATATTTATCTTTTACTTTATTTATAATTCTTGTTACTATTTCTTTATTTTCAACATTATAAAGAGCCGTTGTTAAAGCATCTAAAACAGCAGCAGAAGCATTATTACTAATCAAAGTGATATTATCATAATAACTTTCTGAATAACCTGTAAAAGGATTAAGAATATGAGTTCTCCTTATTGGATTTTGACTATCATCATAAATATAATTTTTATCATCATCAACCAAATAAAAATATTGAACAGTATTTCCTGATGTAGAAACCGATAAATCTCCAATTCCTTGATAAATAAGTAGATTTTCATATTGATATGGATAAGGAGCAGTAACTCCAATATTCCAATATGAATTATAATTTCCATTTTTATCTTTCCTTTGAAGTGGATTTTTACCTATTGTTAACAAAGAACTACTACCACCATTAATCATCGCTGGAATATTTTTGCTTTTCCTTAAATAAAAACTTTTTAATTTATCCATAGCAAAACCTTTACCAATCGCTCCTAAACTAATAATAACTTTATCATTACAACGATCTAAAGGAAAAAAAGTAATTTCTTTTGTATCTTTATTCAATATCAATATTTCTTTTAATTCTTGATAGGTTGGAACACATTTTAAAGATGCTTCTATCCTTTCAAGACTAGGATCATTATTAATTGGCAAATTATCAATGCTATATTCAAAATATTGAAACTTATCTTCCCAAATATCTATCAAAGAACCTAAAGCAGGATTAAAAAATCCTTCTGTTAATTCAAACATATCTAAAGATAAAGAAAGAATTTCAAATAAATCATCGCTAACTTTAATCTTTTCACCTAAACCATAGACAGCATTAACTTTAGCTAATTCACTATCTAAACTATCTCTATCTAATTCATTATGTAATTTCCTTGCTTCCTTTTCAAAATTAGAAAAAATATTATTAAGTTTATTTTCGTTATAAACGCTTAATGTAACATAGGTATTATAAACATCATATACAGTTTTAGAAAAAGGTCTATTACTGACTTCTTCTTTTTTACACCCTGATAAAATAGTAAAAAACAAAATAAACATAGAAATTGATTTTGAAGTAAATTTTCTCATTATCTCACCTTTTTAGTATTATATAATAAGCAATTAAAAAGAACAAAAGAAAATTCTTTGCTCTTTCAATCATCTTTCTAATCAATAACTACATCAATAAAATATTGAGTTTTCTCTTTATCAATAAGAGGAAATTTTTCTAACAATTTATCAAAACTTATTGGCATTGATAACATTTCACAAGTCCTATAATAACAAGCCGCTACAAGTTCATTAACTTCTTCCTTTTCAACTTCAAAAGGCATAAAAGAAATGGCAATTCCAGTAGCAACTATTTTCATACATTCTTTAAAGTTATAATCCTTAGATAAATCATTAATCATCTTATATGCTTCAAAAATAATTTCATACTCCTTATCTAAAGGTAATACATAATCAAGAGAATTGATTTTTTTATTTCCTCTAGGAGAAACAAAATCTAAATCTAAAGAAACTTCTTGTCCTTTTAAGCCCATAAGTAAAACTACTTTACAAACATTAGGAATTGAACTATCACTAATAATATTTTTTATTTCCTCTAAATAATTACGAATATTTTTCTCTTTTAAACTTATAGCTGCATCTAAAAACTTTTCATCAATAGGTCGTTTATTTAAAAGTTCTTTGATTTCATCTTCACTCATTTGAGGGGGTTTATATTCAGGGGCTACTTCTTGGGCAACTTCTTGAACTATAGTCCTATATATTTGGTCATATTCCATAGGAATATAAGGCATTGCTAATTCTTCATCTAAAATATTTAAAGCTTTATCAAATTGTTTTAATTCGCATAAAGACCTAATATATAAAATATTAAACTCGTGATATTTTTTTTGAATAGCAGAACGATTATCATCTACTAATTCAATTAATTCATTATATTTTTTACTATCAAAAAGTATATTTGCATTCATTAAAAGTTCTTTTTCTTCCATAAAAAAACCTCTCTAAATAAAAAAATGGTGTCCACGAAAGGATTCGAACCTTCGACCTACGGCTTAGAAGGCAGTTGCTCTATCCAACTGAGCTACGTGGACACGTACCATTATATTAACACCATAAAATCAAAATTTCAAGACTTTTACAATTATTTTTTATTTTGTGAATTTAAAGGCTTAATTTTATTATGATACTTTTGATAATTTTCTTGTAAAGAAGCCGAAGAAATATGTGTATAAACTTGAGTGGTCGTGATATTTTCGTGTCCTAACAAAGTTTGAATAATCCTTAAATTAGCCCCATTTTCTAATAGATGAGTAGCAAAAGAATGTCTTAAAGTATGAGGATAAATTTCCTTTTTTATACCTGCTTTCAAAGCATAATTTTTAATTAGTTTCCAAAAATAAACTCTTGAAAGAGGATTACCATTTTTATTTAAGAATAAATATGAAGAACTTTTTTTATCTTTGAGTAATTCCTTTCGAGAAAAAGAAAGATATTCAGTAAGTATTTGAATTGCATAATCATTGACAGGAATAATTCTTTCCTTACTTCCTTTTCCCTTGCATTTAATAAGAGCTTCTTGGAAATACAAATCACTAACTTTAAGACTAACTAATTCCCCTACACGAAGACCACAACTATACATTAAAGTTAACATCGCTTTATCTCTTTTTCCATAGATATCATCTTTTATTACATTTATCATAGCTAAAATTTCTTCCAAACTTAAAACAGAAGGAATTTTTTTATTAATTTTAGGATTAGAAATAGTTTCACAAGGATTGATTTTAATTTTTTCTTCCACTAACAAAAAAAGATAAAAATTTCTTAAAGAAACTAATTGACGATTGATAGAAATAGATTGAACATTATCACTCAAATATTCAAGGTAAGAAGTAATATCTTTTTTAGTAACTTCTTCAAAAGAAGAAATATTGTTATTTATCAAAAAAACTTTAAATTTCTTTAAATCAGATAAATAGCCTTTATAGGTATTTAAAGATAATCCCCTTTCAACTAAAAGATATCTTCCATATTCTTCAAGCAATTCATTCACTTTTATCACCAATTCAATTTTAGCTAATTGTTTATAAATTAGCAAACAATTTGATATTTTTAATTTGAATTTTATTGTACGTTAATTATTTTTAAAAAGGTACAAAAAAAGAACCTCAATAGGTTCTTTTAACATTACCATTTTTATCAAAACTACTATATATTCTTTGAAGTTCTTTATCAATATTTGGTAAACTTTTTACATCATTTAAGATAAAATATTGATTTGGTTTAGACATACCTTTTGAAACAATGGAAAACAATTTAGCAACAAAATTGGTCATTATTTGAGAAAATTCATATTTTTTTTGTAAGTCTTCTTCAAAAATCAATATTTCTCTACCAGTAGAGTTTTTTTCGATTACCGCAATATCTTTTAATAAATCAACATTATTAGTAACTATAATATTAAATTTAATTCTTTCTTTACTATATTTTTTTCCTTTTTCAACATAACAATATTCTGCTATAGCATCAACTAATTCTTTTAAAAGCTGTGCCTTATCATAAATTGTACTTTTATCATTATTCCAAGTTGATAAAATAGTTACCACATTATCATTCACTAGACTTATTTTTTGGTCAATCTCATTCATAAAAATCACCTTGCAGTAATTATTAAATATTTGTTAAATTTGATAAATACTAAGAAGTGAAAATGTGGATAAGACAATTAATTTTCAGCAGTTATTTCATTTAGATAAGTGAAATCTATTATATGATATTTTAAGCGATGAAAAGCATAATAATTAGAGAAACCATCTCCATAAGTTACATCTACTTTTACTTGATTGCTTCCTTTGTAATCCCAATATCCACCGATATTATAAATTTTAGAAGCATCATATCCTAAATAAACTAATAAATTTTTGGTCATCATTGCATAACCGCCACCACCACACATCAAAATAATGTTCTTATCACGTGGAAATAAATCTTCAATAATCATTAATGATTCTTCATAATTAGCGGTATAAGTTCCATTTTCATTCAAAGCGAACAATGTTTCTCCTGTATATCCTAAACCTACAGCTTCAGGAAGACCAGTTACCGTTGCTAAATATGGATATGGAACTACTTCAAATCCTTTAATAGTTCCTGATAATTTTGCATCTCCCCCTATATTACAATAATTAGCAGGGTCATCTAACATTCTCATATCACGATAAACAGTATCTTCCCTATTTAGATATTTATCTATCGTCTTAATGTTAATGTTTTTATCTACTCCAAAAGTACTTTCACTATCAGGACTTGCTTTTGGAAGTTTACTACTATCTTTACCACAAGCGTAAACAGGCATAATTAGTAAAAATGCCAATAAAAATTTAGCTATTTTTTTCATCAATTTTTTTCCTTCCTTCTTTTTCTTTCTTCAATATATGTATGTGTAAAACAACTAATGAAATGGCACTAATAAATGTCAAAGAAGCAAATATTGTTTTTTCAATCGTCCAGTAAGTACCATTTATTCTCGTAATTTTAGGTTCAACATCTTCATCAACAATTATGTGTCCTATTTTGGCACACTTTTGCAAATCAAAAGATGAATCTTCTGGAGTAAAAGAAATATTATATGTAGCAGTAGTTTTTGTGGACTCTTTACTATTAATACTATACAAAGTATCTTCATAAAAATTTATCGTAATCGTATCATCTTTAGCAATTTTTATAATTCGAAACCAAATATGATTATTTTCTGAATAACGTTCAGACTTATTTCCAAAAACGATTTCTGTATTATAAATATCATAATTAGAAATATTAGCTATTTTTATTTGTAAATAATCTTTAACGCTTTTTGTTCCTTCATCATATCCTACTTTTTCAGTAATATCAATTCTTAGATAATTTTCAACTTTATAAATTTTTACAGTATTGTCTTTAAAAGGATTAAACAAAGATACGACAAAAATCACTAAGAGTAAACCTGTACAAATTAATAAACTAAAACGAATTTTCTTTTTCATTTCCATAAAATCACCATTCCTTTTAAAGTATTATATAACAAAAATAGCCTTTATATCATCAATAATTTTTTCTTTTTTAAAAAAAAGACACCATAGGTGTCAATTTAATACTTCTTCATATTCCTTGTATTGATATTTTAATCTTAATTTATCTGCTATCATTGCTATAAATTCAGAATTAGTTGGTTTTGATTTACTTGCATTAATGGTATATTTGAAAATATCATCAATAGCGTCTATGTTACCTCGGTTCCAAGCAATTTCAATCGCGTGCCTTATCGCTCGTTCAACCCGTGTTGAAGTACTATTATATTCTTTAGCAATATAAGGATATAACACTTTAGTTACTTGTCCCATTAAATCTTGATTTTTAATGGTATACATAATTGAACTTCTAATATAACTATAACCTCTAATATGAGCAGGAATTCCTACTTCGTGTAATAAATCTGTAATATCTTTTTCAATAATTTTCTCATCAAAATGAGAGGAACAACAACATTCTAAAGTACTAGAACCTAAAGAATACAAATTCTTTAAAATAGAATCATCTGAAAAAGGTTTATTTAAAAACATATCTACTTTATCATTGTTAATTCTTTCGACAATATAATCATTAGTTAACCAAGAAGTTGCAATAATCTTTTTAACTTTCGATTTATTTATATGCCTTTCTATAATTGTAAGACCGTCAATATGTGGTAATAATAAATCTATATACAAAACATCAATCTTTGAACATTTCTCAATACCTTCCACACATTCAATACCAGTAGAAGCAGAACCAACTAATTCAAATCTTGTGTCCTTATTAATTAAATTCACTAACTTTTCTTTTAATTGATTGCTTTCTTCCGCAACAAAAACTTTTATTTTTTCTTCCATTCGTGTAATTATCCTTTCTATCTATCGAACATAAAATCGATTATAACACAGATATAGATGTTATTATATGTAAAAATTTGTCGAATTATTAAAATTTTTTAATTGTTTTGATTATTGAAAATTTCCTTTTTTATATATAAAAAAGAACTCTATAATTAGTGAAAAAAAATTTTTTAAAATAATTTTTAAATTGTTTCATGTAAGAATAATATAAAAGATGCTAAATGAAATGAGTACTAAATTATCCATTTCAAAATAGCATCTTTTTTTAGCTATTGGTGTCCCAGAGAGGATTCGAACCTCCGGCAAGCCCACCTTAGGAGGGTGGTGCTCTATCCTGCTGAGCTACTGAGACATTGATACAAATCTGTGCAAATTATAACACTTAAAGTGATTATTTGCAAATAGACTTTATTAGAACTATTGCTTTATCCTTTTTTTGAAATAGTTTATAATATCTACGTGGTGATTTTTATGAAAAATATAAAAGAAATAGAAGAATATGCCAAAGAAAATTATGTTCCAATCGCTAGAGGTAAAACAGTTGAATTTTTAATTAATATCATTAAAGAAAATGATTTTAAATCTTTCTTAGAAATAGGTACTGCTATTGGATATACCTCTTTAATATTGGCTTCCACTTTTGATGATTTAAGAATTGTTACTATTGAGCATAACGAAAAAAGAGCTAAAATAGCCCAAGAAAATTTCAAAAATTTTGGACTAGAAGATAAAATTGATTTCATTATTGATGATGCCTTAAATTATCAAAACAAAGAAAAATTTGACCTTATTTTCATTGATGCTGCTAAGAAAAAAAATGCTTTATTTTTAGATAAATTTTCTCTTAATCTTAATGATAAAGGGATTATTATTGTAGATAATATGAATTTAGATGATTTTAACAAATTAGCAAAGAAAGAAAAACAAGATTTATACAAAAAAGTTAATGATGATTTTAAAGAATATGTCTTTTCTTCTCCTAAATATGAAGCTACTTTACTAGAAGATATTGGAGATGGAATTATGGTTATTAAACTTCGTGAAAATTATCAAAAAGATTAAAAATAAGTACGTATTATATACATAAGGTTTTATTAATAAGGAGAGTGATTAAATGGAAGATTATTCATACATTATTTGTCCTAATAGTGTTAAAGAGAAAATACTAAAAGACAATAAAGGTTTATTACATTTAAAATTTATAACTAAAAACGATTTACTCAAAAATACTTATTTTGATTATGACTATCGTGCTATTTATTATATTCACAAAAAATATGGATATAATTTTGATAATGCTAAAGAAATCTTGGACAATTTAACCACCATTTCTTCAACAAAAAAGCTAGAAACATTAAGCAAAATTTATCAAGACTTAAAAGATAATAATTTACTGATTTTTAATAATTATTTTGCTCTTTCTTTTGTTAATTATAAGGTTAAAATTCTTGGCTATTCTTATAATGATATCGAGATTAAATCTGCACTTGATAAATTGAATTTAAAATACGAATATTTAGAAGAAAATAATCAAAGTTATCATCATCAACTAATTACTTTCAAAAGCATTGATGAGGAAGTTCTTTATAACTTTAATCAAGTTGCGTCATTATTAGAAAATGGTATTTCTTTAAATAATATTTATTTTTATAAACTTCCTAGTGAATATGAACTTATAATTAAAAAACTATCTAATTTTTATGCTTTACCAATCGAATGTCTTGAAAGCATTAAATTATATGATTCTCCTTTATATAAAAAATTTACGACTTTTTTACTGGAAGAAGGATACCAAAAAGCCTATCAACATTTATCAAATGAAACACCTTCTGATACTTTACTTGTTTTACCAAAATTAGCCTCTATACTAATTAAACTTTCTTCTCTTAAAATAGACAAAGAAGAATTATTACCTATTCTTAATTATGTTGCTAAAAATACGACTTTAAAGAATGTTTCATATAAACAATCTATAAAAATATGCGATAGTTTATCTCTTTTAGGAGATGATGATTATATTTTTATATTTGGATTTTCTTTGAATAATTATCCTTCTATTTGTAAGGACATTGACTTTTTAACAGATGAAGAAAAAACCATAGTAAATAAAAATACTTCTTCTACTCTAAATCTAATAAATAAAGAACTTCTATCTTCTTTTATTACTAAACATAAAAATGTTTTTATTACGCTTAATGAAAAACTAGGAAAAATTAAATGTCTTCCTTCTTTACTTGTTAATGAATTAAAACTAGAAATAGAAAAAGGAATTTTGGACAATAAAAGATATTCCTTAAATTATGCAATGTTAGAAACTGCTACTTATAAAGATATTTTTTATAAATATCACAAGGTAAATAAATATATTGATGAATTTAAAGATACGCTAGAATATAAATCATTTTCACATTTGTTTAAAGGTGTAAATACTAACAAAAAAGATAAACTAATCTTGTCTTATTCTCAATTAAATGAATACTATAATTGTGCCTTTATGTACTTTGTAAAAAGAATTCTTAAAGCAAATATTTTTGAAGAAAAGTTTGAATTAAAATTAGGAACTTTATTTCATACTATTTTAGAAGATTCCCTCACTAAAACTATTAACCTTAATGACTATAAACCTTTAATAGAGGAAACTTTCACTACTAATAAAGAATTATTTTTTGTCAATTTATTATTACCTCAAATAAAAGATGTTTTAAATAAAATAAATCATTTTCACAATACTACCAAATACTCTTTAATTAAAGGAGAATATGAATTTAATTACCAATTAGATGAAGTAACAATAGTAGGAAAAGCCGATAAAATAATGATAGATGAAGAAAATAAGAAAGCCATTATTGTTGATTATAAAACAAAAAAAGATACCTTTGCCGAATGGAAAGTCAAATATGGACTTAATATGCAATTACCTTTATATGCAACCTTAATTAAAGATGAATTTCCTGATATTGAACTTACTGGTATGTTCTTACAAAACATTTTAGCAGATACCAGAGAAACAAAAGATACTTCTTTAGACCAGCTTTATCTTTTAGCAGGAATGGGTGTAGATGATGCTTCCTCTTTTAAAAGATTAGATACTACTATTGAATATAAAGTTGATGAAAATAGAAAAGTTAATAACTTATCTCAATTTATTAAAGGTTACAAAATCAAAAAAGATGAAAGTATTAGCGGTGGCAAAAGCAAAAAAGAATTTGATGATTTAATTGAAACTGCTTTTACTAAAACAAAAGAGGCGATAACTTCAATTAAAAATCAAGATTTCACTATAAGTCCAAAAGGAGAAAGTCATCAAATATCTAATCTTCCTTGTCAATATTGTGAATGCTTTGATATTTGTTTTAGGAAAACTAGTGATGTTGTATTAATAAGCAGAAAGAAAGGTGAAGATGATGAACTTTGAAGATTTTACTAAAGAACAACAACAAGCAATAACTCAAAAAGGCAGTAATATTATCGTTTCTGCAGGAGCAGGAAGTGGAAAAACTGAAGTTCTTAATCAAAGAGTTTTACATTTTATTAAAAATGAAGGTTATCATCTAGACCAATTCTTAATTCTTACTTTTACTAGACTTGCCGCAGGAGAAATGAAAGAGAGAATAAGAAAAACCTTAATTGAGCAAAATCTTGATGATGCTTTATTAGTGGACACTTCTGATATTACCACTTTTGATGCTTACGCACTTTCTATCGTTAAAAGATATCATAATATTTTAAATGTTTCTCCAAATGTTTCTATTATTGATTCCAATATTATATCGGTTAAAAAAAGAAATATCATTAAAGATATTTTCGAGGAAAACTACATCAAAAAAGATAGTTTGTTCGTAGAAATGGTTTCTAAGTTTTGCTTTAAAAATGATGACCTGTTACAAGATTTAGTTCTTAAACTTCACAATGCAGCTTCATTAGAAATAGATTTTAATAACTATTTAGACACTTTTATTGATACTTTTTATAATGAAACAATAATTCAAGACCATATTAACTATTATATAGAAACTATTAAAGAAAAAAGAGAAGAACTTTTAAAAATTATAAAAACACTTCCTAATATTCCTCTTACTAAAAAAGGCGAAGATTTATTAGTGGATAAACTTTATGAAATATGTCAATTCTTATTTGCAAACAATGATTATGATAATTTAGTTATTTCCTTAAAAGATGCCATTTTACCAAGAAAACCTTCAGGACTATCAACTAAAGAAGATAAAGATAATTTTGATAAGTTTAAAAGTATTTTTGATGACTTAAAAGGTAAATTAGAAACCCTACCTCAAAGCGAAAAAGAATTCTATGAATACTTTACTAGTTTATTCCCATATATCAATATTTTAATAGATTTTACTAAGCAATTAGAAGAAAGAATATTAGAGTATAAAAAGAATAATAATGTTTACGAATTTCAAGATATCGCTAAAATGGCTTTAGACTTATTTGAACATCACGAAGAAATAAGACAAGAAATTAAAAATCATTTAAAAATGATAATGATTGATGAATATCAAGATACTTCCTTAATCCAAGAAAGATTTATTGAACAAATCGCTAATAATAATGTTTATATGGTAGGTGATATCAAACAATCCATTTATCGATTTAGAAATGCCGTATGTGATATTTTTAAAAATAAATATGAAGCCTATAGTAAGGGAGAAGGTGGCGTTGCTATCGACTTAAATAAAAACTTTAGGTCAAGAAAAGAAGTATTAGATGATATTAATTATATCTTTAAACAAATTATGTTCTTAGATTTAGGAGGAGCGGACTACAAAAATAGTCATATTATTGAATATGGTAATAAAACATATATAAAAAAAGGTAATTCCTCTCAAAATAATAATGCTACCTTTATTTTCTATGATGGCCAAGCAAAAGATAAAATAGAAACCGAAATAGAAATAATTGCTAAGGATATTATTAATAAAATAAACAACAAATACCAAGTTTTTGATAAAGATACCAAAAAATTAAGAGATTGTACTTTTTCCGATTTTTGTATTCTCTTAGACCGTGGTTCATCTTTTGATACTTATGTCCAAATATTTAATGAACATCATATTCCTTTATTTGTCGAAAATGATGAAAATATTTCAAATAACATCGTCGTCTTAGTTTTTACCAATATTTTAAAACTTGTAAAATGTATCCTTAATAACGATTATGAAAGTAAAGAGTTTGTCCATTCTTTCCTTTCAATAGCAAGGTCTTTTATATATAAATATGATGACCAAAAACTATATGATATCTGCACTAATAAAGATTTTAAAAATGATAAAATTATTTTAGACTTTAAAAACATCATTCTTGCTAATAAAGATTTACCTACTTATCACTTATTTTTAAAGATTATATTTGAATTAAACATATATAACTCTTTAATATCCTTAGGAGATGTCAAAAAGAATGAAAGTTATTTAGATGCTTTCCTTGATGTCTTTAAACAAATGAGTGAACTAGATTATACAATAGATGACTTTATTACTTATTTAAAACATATCAATGATTATAATCTTAAAATTGTTTTACCGAGCCTTAATGATGATATAGATAGTGTTAAATTAATGAATATTCATAAATCTAAAGGACTTGAGTTTCCTATTATTTATTTTGCGGGATTAACTAAAAAATATAACCGCGAAGAATTAAATATGAAATATGGTGTTTCTAGTAAATATGGACTTTATTTTCCAACCTTTCAAGAAAAAGAAAATATTATTAAAAGAAGAAACACCGAATATGAAGGATTTGAGGATTCCTCTGAAAAAATAAGGTTATTCTATGTTGCCTTAACTCGAACTAAAGAAAAAATGATATTTGTTTTACCTACTTCCAATTATCAAAAAGAAAAATATTTAATAAATAGAGAAAAAGCCAAAGAATTATTTGCTACTTACAACACTTTTGAAGAAATATTTAACTTATTTATAAAAAAATCAATTAATTATGAAACTTTTATTTTATTACTTAAAAAAATCAATTTCTCTTTACCTTATAGTTTTATAAATTCAAAAGAAAAAACAGCTTATTCATTAGAAAGATTATATGAAGAACTTGAAGATGAAAGAAACTTTATTGAAAAAGCTAAAGAACTAATAATTAAATTACGAGAAGAAGAAATGGAACTAGAAGATTTCCAACAATTTTTAGAGGAATATCCTTATTCTTCAAAACTTCTAAATAGTGATTATGTGCTTGATATAAATATGGATATTGACTCCTTATTTTTTGATGTAATGAGAGAATATGCGATTACCACTATTGAAGAATTGTATAATGACTGGTTAGAAAATGTTATAGATACTGAATATTTTATAAAAAAAGGTGAAGAACTAATTGGTGAGTTTTCTATGGATTTCTTTGAAATTGAGGATTTTGAAAATGTTTCTTGGAATGATAATTTTATCAAAACTCGTTGGGACGGGGTTGATTTAGCAAAAATGTTAGGAATAATGTTTAGAAATGCAATTAAGAAGAATATTGATATTCAAATTTTAGAGAATTTAATAAAAACTTTAGGTTACTCATTAAATATAAATTTCTATAATGATATTAATACTCAATATCAAAATGGAAACATTAATCTTGAAAACTTTTTTACCATTAAAGATATTGGACTTCTTCTTAATATTATAGAACCTTCTTCATCTCAAGATGATAATTTTCAAATATCCCTTGAATTATATAAAAAGTATAAATTTAAAGAGGCTTTATTGCCTGAAATTGATATTTTAAAATATTTATTAAATCAATATAAAGACCAACAAATTGACTTAAATTCATTTATTGAACAAATAAGTTTATTTGATTATGAAACTACCATACACTTTAAGACATCTGATTTTGAAGAAAGAAAACTCTTATCCTTAAATGATTGTGTGGTAATTAAAGGAAATGATTATAAAAATCCTTCTATGAGTTTTTATGATTTAATATCTAATTTTGCTAACTATGATTTATTTAATAAGGAATATAGCGATTTAGAAGTTGCTTATGAAGGTTTAACTTTCCAAGAAAATAATCAAAGAGAGCATTATGATTTAAGAGAATTAAATATTGATTTTAAGCAAGATTATGTCCAAAAAGCAAGTAAAGATTTAGATATTTCTTCTTCCTATCAAAACCTTGAATTTGGAACAAAAATCCATTATTTATTAGAAATCTTAGACTTTCAAAATCCAAACTTTGATTTTATCGATGATAATTTTTATAAAAATATTTTAATAAGTTTTATTAATTCACCTTTATTAAAAAACATTAAAGAAGGAAATATTTATAAAGAAGTTGAATTTATAGATGAAGAAAATAAAACAAGGGGTATTATAGATTTACTAATTGTCTATGATGACCATATTGATATAATCGACTACAAAACAAAAAACATTGATAATAAAGGATATGAAAAACAACTAAATGTTTATAAAGAATATATTTCAAAATTATATGATAAACCTATATATACTTATTTATATTCTTTGTTAAATAAGGACTATCTTTTGATTAAATAATTAAAAAAAACTAGGTAACCTACTAAGTAGACTTATCTAGTTTTTATTTTTATCATCATTAATTAATCTATGCAATAAATAATAAAGCAATTAAGAAACAAACAAGAACGGTAGCAATAAAGCCTGCAATACCTATTAAGACTTTATATAAAACATTTGGAGTTTTCTTCATATAATTTAAAATTAAAATTCCACCCAAAGCACTTATAGCTCCTCCTATAGCACCACCGACAACAGGAAAGAAGGAACATAAAGCAGGAATACTGCCCCAAATGACAACAAAGACAAAAGGAATAATAGCAAGAGTTGCTTCATACCATTTTGTTTTAGAAGTTATTTCAATAATTTCTTCGTTTATTTTCAAACTTATTCCTTTGAAAAAATTACCAATTAATTCAACTTTAACTTTTTCTCCATTTTGTTCATACTCAAATTCAGTTTTACTTATATTTGTTAAAGTAATATCTCCAATCGTAATCGTCTTTTTACCACTCCAAAAACTTTCTTCATAAGTTATTTTTCCAAATTTACTTTCTCTTATTTCTTTCATATTTTTCTCCTTTTTAAATTTTTCTTTATCTAAATTATATCAATCAAATTTTAAATCGACAACATATTTTATATTGTAATAAAAAAATTGCCTTTTAAAGACAATTTTTAAAATAAAGTTAATTGATTAGCTTCACTTAGTTCATCTAAAACTCCTAGTTCCTCGAATATTTTCTTTTGAGTTCCATTTACTTGAGTTCTTTGCATTAAATCTTGCCTTGATAAGAAAGGCTTTTCTTCTCTTGCTTTGACAATAGAGTTAGCCACGTTAAGTCCTAAACCATCTATTGTAGTAAATGGAGGAATTAGTTGATTATTTTCTTCATCTACTATGAAATTAGAAGCTGCGGATTTATCGATATTGATATTAGCAAAAGTATATCCTCTTGCCGTCATTTCCAAAGCATTTTCCAAAGTAGAAGCTATTTCTTCTTCTTTAGCACTGACATCTTCGTGATTTCTCTTTTTTTCTAAGATTTCTTCATACCTTTTTTTGATAGCATTATAGCCACCAGTCATTGCTTTTATATCAAAAATATTACATCTTGTAGAGAAATAAGCAGCATAGAAGTGTAAAGGTTTATAGATTTTATACCAAGTACTTCTTAAAGCCATCATAACATAAGCAACAGCGTGAGCTTTTGGGAACATATATTTTATCTTTTTACAAGAATCCAAATACCAAGAAGGTACATTGTGTTCTTTCATTGTTTCTTCAAATTCTGGAGTTAATCCTTTTCCTTTTCTAACGGCTTCCATTATTTTAAAGGCAGTTCCTGGTTCTAGTCCTTTGTGCATTAAGTAAACCATTATATCATCACGACAACCAATAACGGTTTTAATGGTACAAGTTCCATTTTTTATTAATTCTTCAGCATTTCCATTCCAAACATCAGTTCCGTGTGATAAACCAGATATTTGTACTAAGTCAGAGAATTTGGTAGGCTTTGTTGATAACACCATCTTTTTAGTAAAAGGAGTATTAAATTCAGAAACTCCCGTCGTTCCTGTTTCGTTTAAAACTTGTTCTTTAGTTACTCCCATAACTTCTGGTCCTGAAAATAACGCTAATACTTTTTCATCACTAACATCAACAGTTTTAGGGTCAATTCCCGTTAAATCGTAAAGCATTCTAAGTTGAGTTGGGTCAACGTGTCCTAGAATATCAAGTTTTAAAACATTATCGTGAATAGCGTGGAAATCAAAGTGAGTAGTTCTCCACGCTGCTGATAAGTCATCAGCAGGATAGTTAATTGGAGTAAAATCAAAAACGTCCATATATTGAGGAATAACAACAATTCCACCTGGGTGTTGTCCTGTCGTTCTTTTAACACCTTCACATTTCTTAGCAAGTCGATTTATTTCAGCTTTTCTAGGCATTGGCAAATGAGTATTTTCAAAATAGGCTTTTACATAACCATACGCCGTTTTTTCAGCTACCGTTCCAATCGTTCCTGCTCTAAATACATTATCTTCACCAAACATTACTTTGGTAAAATCGTGAGCTCTTGGCTGATAATCCCCTGAGAAATTTAAGTCAATATCAGGAACTTTATCTCCTTTAAAACCTAAGAAAGTTTCAAAAGGAATATCGTGTCCATCGCCTTTTAATGGCATTCCACATTGAGGGCAATTTTTAGCAGGCAAGTCAAAACCACTAGCAACACTTCCGTCAGTGAAAAACTCTGAATATTTACAATGTGGGCAAACATAATGAGGTGGCAAACCATTAACTTCCGTAATACCTGTAAATGTAGCAACTACGGAAGAGCCAACAGAACCTCTCGAACCTACTATATAACCGTCTTCATTAGACTTTTTAACTAATTTATGAGCAATATAATAAATAACGGCGAAACCATTTCCAATGATAGATTTTAATTCCTTTTCAATTCTAGCTTGAACAATCTCAGGTAAAGGATCTCCATATATTTCCTTAGCAGTTTTATAACATAGTTGCTCTAACGTTTCTTCGGCACCTTCCATTTTAGGAGTATATAATTCCGTTTTTAAAGGGGTTACTCCTTCAATCATATCGGCAATTTTATTGGTATTGGTAACCACCATTTCATAAGCTAAATCTTCACCTAACCACTCAAAACATTTTAACATTTCACGAGTAGTTCTAAAATGTTGATTTGGATATTCTTTTACACGACCTTCATAGTCATATAAAGGGTGCATTGCTCCTCCGATAGCTTTAGAATTTATATATATAGTACGAGCAATTTTATCTTCTGGGTCTAAATAATGAACATCTCCTGTGGCTACTAAAATCTTCTTTGTTTCCTGAGCAGCTTTTATAATCATTTTGATAACTTCTTCTAGTCTTTCAGAGGTAATTTTACCTGTAGCGATTAAATGAGAATAATTATCAAGTGGTTGTATTTCGATATAGTCATACCAAGAAACATATTCTTTTAATTCTTCAAATGACTTAGTTTGGGCTATTTCAAAAACTTCAGAGTTACAACAAGCCGAACCTACTAATAAATGAGTTCTAAATTCATCGACATCTTCTTTTCTCATTCTAGCTCCATCGACAAAAGTTTCGGTTAAGGATCTTGATACTAACTTAAATAAATCCTTTAATCCTTCTTGGTTTTTACATAATAAAGTTAGGTGATATGGGAAAACCCTTTTATATTCATTTCCGTCTACTAATTTAGAGAAATCTTTATGTTTTTCAATACCATAATCTTGAATTAAAGTCGTTAACATACAATCAAAGCAATGATAAGTTACTTCAGCATCATAATCTGCTCTATGGGCACTTTCACTATCATATTCTACTTTTAAGTTTTTACATAATGCTTTCAAATTATATCTTTTCATATTTGGATAAATTCTTCTAGCAACATTTAAAGTATCAATAACAGGATTTTCTAAAGGATATCCAAGTTTATAAAAAGCAGTTTTAATAAAACCAATATCAAAAGTAGCGTTATGAGCAACTAAAATACAACCTTCAATAAAATCTTTAAAATTATCAATAACATCTTCTAATTTAGGTTGTCCTTTTAACATCGCATCAGTAATTCCTGTAAGTTCGGTTATTTTTGCTTGTAAAGGAAAGCCAACATCTATAAAAGTTTGAAATCTTTCAATGACAACACCATTTTTACATTTAACGGCTCCTATTTCAATAATGTTATCTAAAGAAGAAGAAAAGCCACTTGTTTCAATATCAAAAACAACATAAGTTGCATTAGCAAGTTCCATATCGGCAGGTTTAAAAGTATATAAAGGTTTATTATTAGCCATTGTTCCTTCAATACCATATATCATTTTGATATTTTTTCCTTTTAAAGCATTTTGAGCATCAGGAAAACCTTGTAAATTATCGTGGTCCGTTATAGCGATAGCTTTATGTCCCCATTTTTCAGCACGATTTACATAATCTTTTATAGTATTAATTCCGTCCATAGCACTCATTTTAGAATGCAAATGCAATTCTACTCTTTTTTCGATTGCGTCATCACTACGAACTTCTTCATTTATTTCTAATTGTTCCATTTTAGAAGCCATTAAGACATCTTCGTGTTCAAAGGTATCATTTTCAACATTTCCAATTATTTTATACCAATTACCTTCTTTGACATTTTTTAGGTCATCTTTAGAAAATCTTGCTCCTTCAAATATTTTACAAGTAATGGAATCTGTATTATCTGTTATGTCAAAAGATAGGATTAATCTCCCTGTTTTGAGTTCTTTTGTTTCTGCTCTAATAACTTTACCTATTACACTAATATTCTTGTCATATTGGGTTAAATCCTTTATTTTTACTTCCACGATTTCTGTTTTATAATGATTAGTTTTTGGTTTTTCATTACGAAATTCTTTTTCGGCTTTTTCTTGTTGACTTACAGCAGCAGAAACTAATTTAGAATTAAGTCCTTCCGTTTCTTCTTTAGCACTTTTTTCTAAATCTTCATCTTTTTCAACTTTGATTACAACATTTAAAGTTATTCCAAAAGAGGCAAATTTATTAGCAATATCACTTTTTAAAGGAATTAATAAATCCTCTTGCAAATTAGTTTTAACCTTAAAAATCAATTTATTAGGTAAATAAGAAAAATTAATACCTTCTAAAGCCTGTAATTGAGAATATTTCTTCTTAAAATAATCTAAGTAATTTCCTATTTCTTCTTCATTAAAAACAACAGAACTATCAAGATGATAAATAACCTCTATTGGATAAGGAAAATTCTTGATATTTTTAGATATCAAAGCATAAGCATCAATAGATATAGGAGAAAAAAGACTTAAATTGATTTTATATGATTGCGTTGCTTTATTATAAACTAAAGAAATTAATTTAACATTAGCAAACAAAAAATGTTCTTTTTCTTCTATCTTAATTGTTTCTAAAAATTTAACTAATCTCTCGTCCATATTTACACCTCTTAAAACAACATAACTATATCTTTAATAATAATAATTCCCATAAGTCCTAATAAGAAAATCATTCCTATAGCATTAATAGTCGCTTCTGCATTAGGATTAACTTTTTTTCTAGTAATAACTTCCCATAAAGAAGTTAAAAATCTAGCTCCGTCTAAAGCAGGAATAGGCAAAAGATTTATTACTCCTAAATTAGCAGATAAAATGGCTAATAACATTAAGAAATTCACAAATCCTTCACTAGCAGCTTCACTAGTAACTTGGAAAATTTGAACAGGTCCTCCAACATTTTTCCAACCTTCTTTTGTAAATAAACCAGCTACACCTTCAAAAATAAGACCTGTTACTTCAAGTTCATATTTAACAGAGTAACCAAGAGTTTTGAAAAATCCTTGTCTTTCTCTTAATTGAACAACACTAATTCCAATCTTTTGTACTTCTCCGTCTTGAAAATTTCTAGTCAAATCAATATCAAAAGTAGTTTCATTCCTTGTAACATTAAAAGTAAGTTCTTGAATTTGTTTATCACTACTTATCGAGTTATCATTTAAGAAATTGATAACTTCAATTAAAGAAGAAACTTCTTTTTCCTTATAAATATTTTCTTTTCCTTCTTCAATAATTAAAGAAGAAATTTCATTAATGGTGTCATTAGTTCGAAGTCCTGCCCCATAGGCAATTCCAGTTTCACTTACTTCTAACTTATACTTATTAACAGGAGTTCCAATGCTTAAGAAAATGCCAAAGAATAAAACAAAAGCTAAAATAAAATTCATCATTACTCCTGCAATGACAATAATCATTTTTTTCCAACTAGCAACCCCATTTATTGTTCTTTCAAAAGGAACATTAGCATCTTCTTCTGTAGATTCTCCTGCCATAGCAACATAACCACCGATTGGAAAAGCTCTAATAGAATATTTAGTTTCATCGTTTTTTCTTTCTTTTTGAACTACCAAAGGTCCCATTCCTAAAGAAAATTCATAACAATAAACTTTAAACAATTTAGCAAAGAAAAAATGACCAAATTCGTGAATAAGAATTAAAATGGATAAAGCAACAACAAAAACAACTAAATCCCATAAGAAACCAAAAAAACTTGCTAGAAACATTTTTAACCTTCTTTCTAAAATATAATAAATGTCAATAATACTAAGGAATCAATAATCAAAGAATCCATTCTATCATTAATTCCACCGTGTCCTGGTAAAAGAGAAGAAAAGTCTTTAATTGAATGTAATCTTTTAATTGAAGAAAAGAATA
The DNA here is from genome assembly GCA_964442785.1 of uncultured Erysipelotrichaceae bacterium. Classification (GTDB taxonomy): domain Bacteria; phylum Bacillota_I; class Bacilli_A; order RFN20; family DUOF01; genus SIG223. The sequence goes on along the minus strand of CAYTZW010000009.1, from coordinate 3,406 downwards.
AATCACCAAGTTGACAAGTAAATGGAATAACAAAAGTCACTCCTAATAATTGCCAAGAAAAATATTGATGACCAATAGCTAAAATTACAAGACCAGCTGCTAAACCAAAGACATATCCAGAAATAGCACCTTCTAAACTTTTGTTAACAGAAATTTTTTGAATATATTTTGTTTTTCCCCACCTTGAGCCAAAGACATAAGCAGCAGTATCACAAATAATGGTAGGAATAAACAATAAAGCTAATAACAAAAATCGATAGCCACCTTCATTAGCATTAAAAGATAATAAAGCATATGAAGAAGTTCCATAAATTAGAAGCATTGTAAAAATCAAAAAGACATCATTTCCATTTAATCTATCATCTATAAAATAAGAAACAGTTAAAAATAAAAGACTAAAAATTGCTAAAGCAAAAAGGATTTTTTCATAAGGAAATGAAAATGTATTATGTAAATGAAATCTTGTTAATAAAGTAACTGCTCCAACTATAAGCACACTTCCAATTTTAGTAATCCAATTACAATTCTTAATATTAATAAATTCAAACATTGCTCCAGTAAAAACCACCATAACGAAAATATCAAAAGGTAATTTTCCAATGATAAGTAAAGGAATAAGAACAATAGCCAAACAAATTCCCGTTAAAACTCTTAATTTTTTTGAACTCATAAAACACCCTCCATTTTTAAGGTTAACAAATTACTTTTCTATTATACACAATTTTATAGATTATATCTATAAAAAAGATGTGATTAAATTGACATCACATCTTTTTCCTTTTCAGCATACAAAGCATCAATCTTCTTTGTAAATTTATCAGTTAATTTTTGAACATCTTCTTCATAAGATTTCCTTATATCTTCAGAAATAGTTTTATTAGATTTCAATTTATCATTACCATCTCTCCTGATATTTCTAATAGCAACTTTAGCTTCTTCAGCCATTTTTGAGGCCATTTTTACATATTCACGACGTCTTTCTTCCGTCAAAGCAGGAACGGTAATTCTAATAACTACTCCGTCATTATTAGGAGTTAAACCTAAATTAGCATCGGTAATTGCCTTTTCGATTGCTTTTATAAATTCTCTTTCATAAGGTTTAATCAATAATTGTCTAGCTTCAGGGACAGAAATATTACTAATTTGATTAATAGGAGTCATTTCTCCATAGTAATCAACTAAAACCCTTTCAAACATACTAGCAGAAGCCCTACCAGTTCTAACCGTAGTTAAATCTCTTTGATAACTTTCTATTGCTTTTTCCATTCTTAATTCTAAATCTAACATTAATTCATCAATATCCATATTTATTCTCCTTCTATTAAAGTTCCAAGTTTATTATCTTGAACTGCCTTACTAATATTATCCATATCATTGATATTAAATACAAGCATTTTTATATTATTTTTTTGACATATTTGAATACTACCTTCATCTACAACTTTTAATTTCTTCTCTAAAACTTCTTGGTAAGTTAAATGTTCATATCTTATCGCTTTTTTATTAGTTCTTGGGTCATCAGAATAAACACCGTCCACTCCATTTTTACCCATTAAAATAGTATCTATTCCCAGTTCATAAGCTCGCAAACTTGCTGCAGTATCCGTTGTACAGAAAGGTTTTCCTGTTCCCCCTGCTAAAATAACAACTTTACCATTTTCTAAATCTTTTTTAGCAAAAAATTTAAAATATTTTTTAGTTAATTTTTCTACTTTCAAAGCGGAATAAACTACACTTTTTACTCCAATTTGTTTAAGCAAACCGTCAAGTAAATAACTATTATATAAAGTGGAAGTCATTCCTAAATAATCAGCTTTTTCAGGATTAAGATGATAATTAGAACCCAAAGAGCCTCTCCAAACATTACCACCACCAATTACAACTGCAACTTTAATATCCATATTAATTAATTCTTTGATTTGATTTGCTAAAGCTTTAAAAACATTAATATCAAAACCATTTTTATCATTTCCTAAAGAAGCACCACTAATTTTTAAAAGAACTCGCTTATGGTTCATTTTTATCACTCCCCTTTTAGAATTATACCATATAGTTTTAAAAAATGTAGGTTATAATATTACAATTCTTCCATTAATAAAAAGTCTTTAAGTTTAATATGCCTAACATTACTAGTTGAATAATCTATATCATCATTTGTGATAATTATTTTTTGAGAAAGGTTATCAATATTTGCAAAAGCTCCAAACTCTCTCTTATATGCTTTTTCATCTAAAACACTATAAGCTACTTGAATATAATATTTTTTATTACCCTTTTGAGCAAGAAAATCTATTTCTTTGCCATTATTATCATAAACATAAAGGTTATAACCCATATATTCCAATTCGTTAAATACTATATTTTCAAGGTTATGAGTTAAATCATATCTATTATCTAAACATCTAAGTGAATTAAAACAAACATCTTCGTTATATACTTTTTGATAAAATGCAAGTTCTCGTTTTGTTTTTGTAGAATATTGTTTTACGGATTCAATAATATATGCTTCTTCTAAATATCCAAGATATTTCATCACAGTATTAACTGAACAATCTGAATGTTCTCTTTTCACATAATCTCTAATTGAATTTGCAGAATATATCCTACTATTAGAACGCAAGATATAGTTTACAATACTTTTAAATAAACTAGTTTTTCTAATTTTATATCTATTTATTAAATCATTAATTACAATGGTTTCATCTAAATCGTTAAGATAAATTCTTTGTGCCCCTTCTCCATCAAATTCAAATCTTTTAGGAAATCCACCCCAAATCAAATAATCTGCAATCGAACAATCTTTATTTAATTCTTTTGTATATTCTAAAATTTCTTTATAGACAAAAGGTCTAATTTTAAAGGAAACATATCTACCACTTAATTCCTTTGTAAATTCTTTAGATAAAAGTTTTGAGTTAGAGCCTGTGATAAATACAGAATTATTATCTAGTCTTAAAGTTTTGCAAGCAATGTACCAATCATCTAAAACTTGAATTTCATCAAAAAATAAATAGCATTTACCTTCTTTTCTATTATTTTCTACAAACGCAATTAAGTCATCTGCATTTTTAATCACAGAATAAACTCTTTTATCTTCAAAATTTAAACTAATAATATTATCAGTTTTTTTAGATATTTCCTTTCTAATTTGTTCCAAAATCACAGATTTTCCGCATCTTCTAATACCAGTTAAAATTTTTATTAAATCTGAATCATAAAATTCCCTTACAGGTGCAATATAATGTTCTCTATTTATCATATAAATCTCCTTTACATATATATGATACTGAAAATTTTTCTTTAAATCAATCAAATTATTCATTAGTACTGAACAATTTTGCTTTATTTTGTAAAATTGTTCACTATTTATTCTTTTCCATAAAAAAAGTGCAGTATTACCGCACCT
>CAYTZW010000008.1:0-38843 GCA_964442785.1 uncultured Erysipelotrichaceae bacterium | reverse complement strand
ATAGAACGCAAATTGAGAAAAACGGAACTGTAAAAACGACAGAATACGGAATAATCGATTCAAAGAGTTTTGTTCAATATTTAAGAGCAAGTTTACCTAATGCTACTCGTGTTGGATTTACGGGAACGCCAATCGATGAAACAATTGCTGTATTTGGTGATATCGTTGACCAATATACGATGAAAGAATCCAGTGATGATGGCATTACTGTGCGCATTGCTTATGAGCCTCGTTTGGCACGAGTTATCGTTTCTGAAGAACAAGCAAGAGTAATTGAAGGATATTACAAACAATGCGAATTTGACGGTTCTTCAGATGAGCAAATTCAAGCTAGTAAAAAAGCGATGTCTAATATATCTGCGATTCTTGGACATCCCGATGTATTAAAGAAACTTGCAAGAGATATTGTTTTACATTATGAGCACTTATGCAACGAGAAACCTGACATTTTGCAAAAAGGTATGATTGTTTGTCCGGACAGACCGCTTGCCTATGAATTGTATAAAGAAATCATTTCTATTAGACCTGATTGGGGTATCGCAAAGAAATGTGAAGATGAATCTCTTTTAACAAAAGAAGAACTTGACGAATTGTCGGATACTCCTTTTATCAACCTTGTTGCTACACGCGGTAAGGACGATGCTAAGGAACTATATGATTTGTGTGGTACTAAAGAACATCGTCAAGAATTAGATAAGTTATTTAAGAACGATAAGTCAAATTTCAAACTTGCTGTTGTAGTTGATATGTGGATTACAGGATTTGATGTTCCATCTCTTACTGTAATGTATATTAATAAGCCACTTAAAAGACATACATTAATTCAAACAATTTCTCGTGTCAATAGAGTATTTGAGGGAAAAGACAAAGGATTGATTGTAGACTATATTGGGATTAAGAACAGTATGCTTGAGGCTATTAAAATTTATGGCAGTCATCAAGAAAGTCCTATTGATGAAATTAGACTTTCTATTGAAATATTTAGAAACCAATTATCATTAATTTCTCAACTGATGAATGATTTTAATGCAACCAAGTTTTATGTTGGTGAGCCTCTTGAAAGATTGCTTTGTCTAAATTCTGCTGCGGAATATGTACAGATAAATAAAGAAATGCAGGATAGGTTTATGAATCTCACAAGAAAACTCAGAGCTGCATATAACATTTGTTTTCCGACTGGTGAGTTAAAAGATGAGGAAATAAAACAAGCACAATTTTTCTTAGCAATTCGTTCTATCATTTTCAAGCAAACTAATGGTGATGCTCCCGACGCAGAGAAAATGAATCGCGTTGTTGAAGAAATGGTCAAGAATGCCCTTTCATGTACTGGCGTTGAAAATGTAATGGATGCAAATAAAGAAGTAGATATTTTCAGCGAAGACTTTTTGAAAGAGTTACAAAACGTAAAAATGCCAATAACTAAATTCAATGCTTTGCTGAAATTACTTAGACAAGCTATCTCTAGTTATGGACAAGTAAATAAAGTTAAGGCTCAAGAGTTTGGCGACATGTTAAGGAATGTCGTTTCCAAATACAACACACGTGATAAACTTATTTTTACAAGTGAAGTTGTTGCCGACTTTGTAGATGATCTGTCCGATGAATTGATGAATATTCTTAATTTACTTAAAGAGGATAAAACGTCATTTGAGAAAATGGGGATAACATTTGAAGAAAAAGCATTCTACGATATTTTAATCAAGGTAAGAGATACACATGGATTTCCTTATGAAGATGAAAAATGCGTAGTGCTGGCAAAAAAAATCAAAAAAATCGTTGACGATAAAGTACAATATGCCGATTGGTCTTCGAGAGATGATATAAAGAGTCAGTTGAACATGGATTTAATTGTTCTTCTTTATGAAAGTGGATATCCACCTGAATGGAATGCAGAAGTATATGAAAAAATATTAGAACAAGCAGAAAATTTCAGGAGGTATTCAGATTAATGTATGACAAATGATGAAAATTTATTTGTTTCACTTCATACAAAAACTTTTGAGTGGATTGGTGAATAAGAATGGATATTTTGTTTACTAATAGAAAAGATTTGCTCTAATTTGATCAACTTTGATTTTGCCAAAACTTTGTATCTTGGAAAAAATATAGAAGAAGAGTGGAAAAATGGACTTTTAGAAATTGCTAAAGATCAAAAATTACTTGTTTTTGAAAGAAAATTGAATCGATTGAAATCAAATTAGATTTATAGAAGAATAACTTACAAAATAAAAACCATACCCTTAAGTGATTAAACTCTTGAGTATGGTTTCTTTTATTTTTAAGACGCTTATTAGATAAATTCTTAATTAAATATATTTTAGTAAAGGTGCTTTTTAATCTTGTAAGGCTTTAAATAAATTACGATAACTTTTGTAGAAAATGTAATCTTTTTCTGATAGAAGTTTTTTGATATTTAAAGTTTCTGGTATTTGATAACTTTCTAAAGGATTATATTTTGAAATAAATTTTTCATCTTTTAAACTTTTATAATAAATTGTTTTGTTTTTGTCTAAGAAATCAGATATTTGAGTATATTTTTGCGTTCTTTGGTTTAAAAGGTTATTTAATTCTTCTTTAAATCCTTGATTTATTAGGAAAGAGTAAAATCTTGTATCAGCGATTTGTTTTCCTTGTAGAATAGCGTGTAAGGAACTTATTGGTACATTCATTTCTTGTGATATTTCTTGAATAGATTTTTTGTTTGTTAAGATTTTAATGAAAGAACTTTCTTCAATAGCATTGATGATAGATTTTGCTTGAATTGTTCTTTTGTTGGCTTCTTTTTTGTTTTTTGTTAAATAATTTTTGTAACTTTTAATTTGATTTTTTTCTTCTTTGGTTAAACTTTCTTTATCTTTGAGTTTTATTATTTCATTTTTTAGATTTTCTAATTCGGTTTCTAATTTTTCTTGGTATCCATATTTTATTAATGTATTGTAGTAATCAATATTAAAAGGTATTTTTCCTACTTCCATACTTTGAATTGTTGAAGGTGAGCAATTTAAGATTTTTGCCATATCGGAAAAGGAAAAGTTGTTTTCTTTTCTTAATAGGTTTCCTAAATCTCCGATTTTGTTTCTAATAGCAGGCTTTTTTTCTTTCTTTTCTTTTTGATATATCATTATAGGTTCATCTTTTTTTAAAACATTTTCCATAATTAAAGTGTTGTATAAAAAGATGTTTTCTTCTTTGGTATTTAGTTTTGATTTTTTTAGTTTTTCAATGCTTTCTTTTCTTGATAAAAGTAAGTTTTCTAGTTCTTCTTTTAGTCCTAAATCTTTTAGTATTTGATAGAATTGGGGATTAGCAGAAAATTCTCTGGTAATCATTCTGGAGAAAACAGATTGGGTCATTTGATATTTTTTAGAAATTTCTTCGATAGTTTGGTTGTTTTCTCGACAATATTGTCTTATTAATATTCTTTCCTCATTTCTTGTAATAGGATTGAGATAGTCTTTTATCATTTTTTCTTCTTTTTCATTGGAAATAAGATTGTTTAAGGTTTCTTTTCCAAAAGTGTTATAAGAAAAGTTAATCATTTCTAAGGTGATATTTCTTTTGCCACTTAAAATGATTTGAAGACTGCTGTCATTCATTCCTATTTTTTGGGCTAAAGAAGGAATGCTTAATTGATTTTCTTCTTTATATTTATTTAAAAGAGTTCTTAAATCATTAATTTTTATTTCTCTTTCCATATCTATCACCACAATATTATTCTAACAAAATATTTTTATGTTTTAGCCGTTTTCTAATAAATTTGTTTATAAAAAAGAAAAAAAGACTGATTAATCAGTCCTTAGTTTTGAGGTAGTGTCATTCAAATTGATGGGGTGCTTGATATGGTACTATCTCAATATATTATTTATGGAAGTGCTTTATTTAGAAGAAAAACCTTTTATATCAGGAGAAATAAAATAGACATCAAGGAATAAAGGGAATTAGCAGAAGGGATATAGCTAACTCGGTATCAGGGGTTACCGTTTGATATCTAGGAATGGTTCTTCTCACTTCCTTGATTAAGACTATATCAGTTCTTGTTAATTTTGAGAAAAGAAAAAAGTAATATTGTTGATAACTTGATAAAAAAAGATGAAGAAGGTAAAATTTAAGAGAAAAAGGGTGTATTTATGGAAAGAGTAATTGTGGTTGTTGGTCCTACGGGAATTGGTAAAACGAAAATGAGTGTTGAGTTAGCTTTATTTTTAGGCAGTGAAGTTATTAATGGAGATGCTTTTCAAATATATAAAGAAATGAATATAGGAACTGCTAAGGTAAGTGAAGAAGAAAAGAAAGGTGTTATACATCATTTATTTGATATTGTGAGTGTTGATGAAAATTTTTCGGTTCAAGAATATCAAAAGTTATGTCGTCAAAAGATAAAAGAAGTTAATGAAAAAGGAAAAATACCGGTGATTGTTGGGGGAACAGGTTTATATTTGAAAGCAGCTTTATATGATTATAATTTTGTCGAAGATGATAAAAAGGTTGATTTGTCTTTTTATGAAAAAATGAATAATGAAACTTTACATAAACATTTGGAAAAGTTTGACCCTGAAAGTGCTGCTTCTATTCATAAGAATAATCGAAAAAGGGTTTTAAGAGCGATTGAAATATATTTATCTTATGGAAAAACAAAGGCTGAAATTGAAAAAGAACAAGACCATAAATTGCTTTATGATGTATTGTTTATTGGGCTTGAAACAGAAAGAGATATTTTATATCAAAGATGTGATAAAAGAGTAGATAAAATGTTAGAAATGGGTTTATTAAAAGAAGTAGAAAATCTTTATCGAAATCATCATTTCAAAGAAGGGTTAACGAGTTTTCAAGCCATAGGATATAAAGAATTGTTTGAGTATTTTGATAATAAAATATTGTTACAAGATGCCATTGATTTAATCAAGAAAAGAACAAGAAATTATGTAAAAAGACAATATACGTGGTTTAAAAATCAAATTGATGCTAAGTGGATAAAAGTTGATTTTGATAATTTTGATAAATCCATTAATGAAGCAAAAAAATTGATTGAGGAGTGGAAAAATGGATAGAAATGAATTGCTATTATCAAAAGAAATGTGTGAGATTATTAAGGGAAAAACAGTTTTAATATGTGGAGTAGGTGGAGTAGGTGGTTTTGCCACTGAAAGCGTTGCTCGACTTGGAGTGGGAAAAATTATTTTAATTGATAAAGATATTGTAGAATTGTCTAATAAAAATCGTCAAATTATTGCACTAGATAGTACGATAAATAGAAATAAAGTTGAGGTAATGAAAGAAAGAATTTTAGATATTAATAAGGATTGTCAAGTTGAAGCAATTAATCAATTTTTCAATAAAGAATTATATGCTGTTTTAAATCAATACAAAATAGATTATATAATTGATGCCATTGACACTTTAACTCCTAAATGGGATTTGATTAAGTATTGTTTAGATAAGAAAATACCTTTTATTAGTTGTTTAGGTATGGGAAAAAGGCTTAATCCTTTGGAAGTTAGGATAACGACTTTAAATAAAACAGAGAATGACCCTGTTGCTAAAAAGTTAAGGGAATTTGCAAGAAAAGATAAGATTGATTTAAAGTTAATTCCTGTTGTTTTTTCTAGTGAAGTACCTATTAAAGATAAAACTGTTTTGGAAGGGGAAACAACAAAAGATAGAAATCCAATTAGTAGTACTATTTTTGTTCCTGCTTATGCGGGACTTTTATGTGGTTATTCGTTTTTGAAATACTTTTTAAATGATAAATAAATCGTTTATATTAAATGATAAATGTTATAAAATATATTCGTTGGGAGTGATATTAATGATATTAACAAGAGATAAGGCTTTCATAACGGTTTTTTCTTTGATTACAATAACGGATAAAGAAAAAAATCAAAGTTCGATTGGAACGGGAACTTTTATTTGTAAAAGTGAAGATGAGTTGTATTTAGTTACTGCTTCTCACGTAGCGAGTACTACAAATGAAACAACGAAGATTATTTTTAGTGATATAAACAATAATTGTTTAGCTTTTGATTTGGTGGAATTTAATAAAAATTTAAGTTGGAAACATCATTCTTTAGCGGATTTAGCGGCTTTGAAAATTCATCTAAATGGTAATTTAAGTCAAATTCTAAAAAATCATTTTTTGCCTTTAAACCATATAAATTTAGAGAAAAAATGTGTTTCTCGTGATGCGGAATTAACTACGATTGGTTTTCCTTGTGGTCTTGGAATGCAAACAAAGTTTTCTCCTTTGACTTTCAGGTCTTATTCAGCGTCTTCGTTTATTTCTATTGGTAGGGGACAAAATCAAATTCAAAGTGATGTTTTTTGTTTAGAAAATCCTTCTGTTGGTGGTTATAGTGGAGCTCCTGTTTTTGATTTGGGTTATTCTGTGGTAAATGGACAAATAAGTGTATATGGTGAAAAAACGATATGCCACGGTTTTGTAAGTGCTACTTTAGGAGATCAAACAGGAGGAAAAATTGCTTTAGTTACTCCTGCTTATTATTTGTTGGATTTATTAAACGATGATGATTATTTTAAAAATAAGGAAGTAATAGGTGAAGCTTAATGATTAATATTGTTTTATATCAACCAGAGAAACCTTTAAATACAGGAAATATAATGAGAACTTGTATGGCTTCTAATTCTAGGCTTCATATTATTGGACCTTTAAGTTATAAAATAGATGATAAAGGACTTAAAAGAGCAGGTATGGATTATTTGAAAGAAGTTTCTTTTACTTATTATGACAATTATCAAGATTTTGTTAATAAAAATAATAATCCAAACGTTTATTATATTACTAGATATGGGGAAAAACCTCATAGTGATATTGATTTTACTTTAGATGAAAATTGTTATATTATGTTTGGTAAAGAAAGTACGGGTATTCCAAAAGAAATATTGCAAGCTCATTTAGATGATTGTTATCGTATTCCTATGGTTGAAGATGCTAGAAGTTTAAACTTGAGTAATTGCGTTGCTATTCTTATCTATGAAGCTTTAAGACAACAAGGTTATCCAAATTTAAGTCGTTGTGAAGTTTTAAAGGGTAAAGATTTTTTAAAAAATTATAAGGAGAATTAAAATGTATAAATTTGTTTCTAAAAATGTTATGGAAGATGCGATTGCGTTTTCTTGGTTTAATGTCAAAAAAGCCTTTTATAAAGCTTTGTTTGTTTATTCTTTTGTAACGATAGCGGCTTTAATATCTGTTTTTGCTAATCCTAGTAGTTTAAAAAGTATCATTATTGGTATCCTTATTGTTTTAGTAGGAATTGCCTTTATCTTTGTTTATAAGATGATTAAAAAAGCTCCTTTGAATAATGGACTTGTAAAAAAGACAAAAGAAATAAGGATTACTTTTGACGAAGATAAAGTTAGCAGTGAAACCGTATATGAAGACGGAATTGCAAATGGAGAATGTAAATATCAAAGTTTTGTTCAAATAAGGGAAGATAAACAAAGAATATATTGTTATTTAGGTAATAATTCGGCTTTGATTTTAAATAAAAATTCTATTGATAATGTTGATGAATTTAGAATTTTTCTAAGAAAGAAAGTAAATAGAGGTTTTTAAAATGGAAGAAACTTTAAAAAAATTAATAAAATTTAGAGAAGAAAGAAATTGGGAACAATTTCATAGTCCTGAAGTTTTAGCTAGAACGATAGTAATTGAAGCAAGTAAACTGTTAGAACAATTCCAATGGAAAGACAAATACAAAGATAAAAAAGTTGTTTGTCAAAGACTTGCTAATATAATATGTGATTGTTTATTGATGACAGATTCTTTAAATGTAAATGCTTATAAAATAATCGAGGATAAATTTATTGAAGACGAAAAAGAATTTCCTAAAATTAAGTATCGTAAAAAAATGACTAATAAAAAGTCCTAAAAGTATAATATAAATACTTAAGGACTTTTTTTATAAAGTCAATTTAAGTAAGATTTAAGTAAGATTTAAGCAAGATGCATTGTATAATTCTTGATGAAATTGTATAATATAAATAATTAAATGAGGTGATTTTAATGGATAAATATAGTCCTCCATTTGAAATATCAAATAAAATGTTAAAGAAAATTTCAGATATTATGGAAAAAATTGGCAAATTGTCTTCTTTTTCTAATTTAGATAAAACACCATATTTAAGAAAAAAAACCAAAATTAATTCAGTTCATTCTTCTATTGCTATTGAAAATAATCCACTTAGTTTAGAACAAGTAGAAGATGTTATTAATGGTAAATTAGTTATTGGAGAACAAAAAGATATTCAAGAAGTAAAAAATGCTTATAAAGCATATGAAATGTTAAAGGATATTAATCCTTATTCCATTGATGATTTGAAAAAAGTTCACGGAGTTATAACTTTTTTAGTGGAAGAAGTATCAGGTGAATTTAGAAAGACCCCTGAAGGTGTCTTTGATGAAAAGGAAAATTGCATATTTGTATGTCCACCAGCGGATAGAGTTAACTTGTTAATGAATGATTTATTTGAATGGTTAAATGAGAATAAAGATACTATTCACCCTTTGATTTTATCAAGTGTTTTTCATTATGAATTTGTGTTTATTCACCCATTTACAAATGGTAATGGCAGAACAGTTAGATTGTGGCAAAATTGTATTCTTTATAAGTGGAAAGAAATATTTGAGTATTTACCAATCGAATCTAAAATTCATAAATATCAAGATGAGTACTATAATTCAATATCGGAGTGTCATAAAAATGCTAATTCAAATGTATTTATTGAATTTATGTTAAAAATGATAGATGAAACTTTAGATGAAGCAATCGCTACTTCTCATTTGTCTTTTACAAATGAAACAATAAATATAAATAGGTTATTAGAAGTAATGGAAGTTGGAATACCAATGACAGCAATAGAAATTATGAAAAAATTAGGAATTAAATCTAAAGAAACTTTACGTGGACAATATTTAGCTCCGGCGATTAAACAAGGTTTAATTAATTTAACTATTCCTGATAAACCAACAAGCAAAAATCAAATGTATTACAAAAAGTAAGGTAACTATTAGCAAATTAGTTATCTTTTTTTTTGAAAAATAAAATAACTTTTACAAATCTTTAACATTTTGGAAAAAATATCTTAATAAATAATTCCTATAATGTAAGTGTAAAAAAAAGGAGGATTTATATTATGAATAGTAAAGAAAAAGAATATGTTGAAAGGGTTTTAAAGAGTTATGAGGAAAAGGAAATAACTAAATTAGATGTTTTAAGAGCCTTAGATAAGAAAGCTAAAAGAGGGGCTACTGTATTTGCTTATGTTTTTGGTAGTCTTGGTTGTTTAGTTTTAGGCGTTGGAATGTGTATTGAAATGAAAGTAATTTTAGAAAACCTAATGATTTTAGGTATTGTTATTGGAGTTGTAGGTATCGCTATGGTTAGTTTCAACTATTATTTTTATTTGAAGTTACTTGAAAAAGGTAAAGCTAAATACGCTAGTCAAATAAAAGAATTAAGTAATGAATTGTTAAATAAATAAGGAGATTTTATATCTCTTTATTTTATTTTTTAGAAATTGTATAATTTTATCAAAAGAGAGGAAATTTATGATTAAATTAGTTAATAGTTATCGAAGTATGTCTTTCGAGGAAAAAACGATTTTTTCTTCTAAATTATCCATTTTGTCTAATTGTCTTTTTGCGGTTGGTAAATTTATATTGTCTTTTTTTTCTTCGTCTTTTTTTATCGTGGCTGCTATTATTAATGTTTTGCTTGCTGGTGCTAAAACTGAATGTTATTTGGGAGAAAAATTTCCAGAAAAGAAAAGTTTTGAATATCGAAATAAAATGATAGGAATTTTTTTGCTTTCAGCTGGAATTGAATATGCTGTTTATATGGGAAGACTTGTTTTTACTAATGTTAATGTTATGGATTATAGTATGGTTTTAGGAATTGGAGTAGCGACAGTTTCTTTTGTGGAATTAGGTTTGGCAATAAAAGGTTGTTTTAATTCTTTTGGAAAAGGTCATTATTATCGAAATTTGAAACTTATTAGTTTGTGTTCAGCATTGACGGCGATTGTTTTGACGGAAGTAGCTTTAACTTCTTTTGCTGCTAGTAGTGATACTAGAATTATTGACGGTTTGTTTGGAATGGGAGTAGGAGTTGTTATTGTTTTAATAGCGATTTATATTTTTGTGGCTCCTTCTGTTAGTATTGTTGATAGAGAATACAATGTTTATCGTTTAAAGGAAGGATTTGCAGGTTTAAAAGATAAAGAAATTGAAATTCCTTTAACTTTTAGTCGATTTTACGGCAATTATAGTTATAAAGGTGTCGTTAATGGTGATTTGGTAGAAGGAACGATAATAAAAGGAAAAAGTCCTATTTTGAAGTGGAATATTTATTTAAAAATACTAATTATTGTTTTATCGGAAATTTTAATATTTCCTTATGCTTTAGGAGCCTTGATATTTCATTTTAAAAATGCTACTTTAATAACTAAATTAGATAATAAAATGGCTGAATTAAATTATCAAAAGGTAGGGGATTAAAATGCTAAAGATTTTATTTGCAGAAGATGATAAAGACTTAAATGGTTTAGTTAGTGCGTATTTAAAAGATACAGGTTTTGAAGTTGTTTCTGTTTTCAATGGTTTAGATGCTTTAAAAGAATTTGGAGAGAATAGTTTTGATTTAATACTTAGTGATATTATGATGCCTTTATGCGATGGATATGAACTTGCAAGACAGGTAAGAGTTCTAAATGCTCAAATTCCTATTTTGTTTATGTCTGCTCGAGATGATAAGCCTTCTAAACAATTAGGGTATAATGTAGGAATTGATGATTATATAACGAAACCTTTTGATTTTGATGAGTTGGTCTTTAAAATAAATGCGATTGCTAGAAGATTAAAAATGGATAGTAAAAATATAATTGAAATTGGCAATTTTAAAATGGTAAAAGATGAACATACGGCTTATCTTGATGAAGAAGAATTACCTTTAACGGTTCGTGAGTTTAATATTCTATATGGTATGTTGTCAAATCCTAAAAAAACTTTTACACGTGGTAAATTAATGGAAGATTATTGGGATTTTGATTCTTCTGCTACTTCAAGGACGGTAGATGTTTATATGGCAAAATTAAGAGATAAAACAAAGGATTGTACGGGTTTTGAAATTCAAACAGTCCACGGATTAGGATATAAGGTGGTTTTAAAATGAAAAACTTTAAAGCAACATTGCAAGGTTTTATTTGTTTCTTTTTAACAGTAGGTGTTAATGTTGGATTAGGAATGGGACTTTATTCTATTACCAAAAATAAAAGTAAGTTAGTTATTGGTATATTGATGTTTTTAGTGGTTTTCTTATCTGCAATGGTCTGTTCTATTTTAGATATTATTAGAAGGAAAATTATGATAGAAAAACCTTTAAAAGAAATAACGGAAGCTACGCAACAAATGGCAAAAGGAAACTTCAAAATTCATTTAGTTCCTGCTCATTCATATAAAGATTATGATGAATTTGATTTGATTAAAGAATATTTGATGAAAATGGGAAAAGAACTTGCTAAAAGTGAAGTACTTAAAAATGATTTTATTTCTAATGTTTCTCACGAAATAAAAACACCATTAAGTGTTATTCAAAGTTATACTTTTGCTCTTAATGATGATAAGTTAGATGATAAAACAAGAAAAAAATATTTAATGAATTTGCAAGATTCTTGTAAAAAATTAAGTAATTTAGTTACTAATATTTTAAAACTTAATAAACTAGAAAATCAAAATTTAACACCAGAATTAAAAACTTTTAATTTAAGTGAATCTTTAGCAAATCAAATTTTACAATATGAACAAATTATTGAAGAAAAAAACTTAGAACTTGAATGTGATATAGAACCAGATTTGTATCTTAAAAGTGAAGAAAGTTATTTGGAAATTATTTGGAATAATTTAATTAGTAACGCTATTAAGTTTACAGATAAAGGTAAAATAAGTATTAGTTTGAAAAAAGAACAAAACAATTATGTTATCAAAGTAAAAGATACTGGTAAAGGAATGAATATCGAAACTGGAAAACATATTTTTGATAAGTTTTATCAAGGAGATAGTTCTCATATAGAAGAAGGAAATGGATTAGGACTTGCTTTAGTAAAAAAAGTTATTGATATTTTAGGTGGCTCAATAAGTGTTGAAAGTGAATTAGGAAAAGGAAGTACTTTCATAGTAACTATTAAGGAGGAATAAAATGGAAGAAAAATTTGAATATAAATATAGTGCTCCTACAGTGGAAGAAAGAAATGAAATTAATAGCATTAGAAATCAATATTTACCAAAAGATGAAACAACTTTGGAAATAGATGTTTTACGTAAATTAGATAGAAAAGTAAAAAATACACCGATGATTGTTTCTTTAACTTTAGGAATATGTGGAATTTTGATTTTTGGATTAGGATTAACTTTCTTTTTGGAATGGACTAGTTTTTGGTATGTAGGAATACCTATAGGGTTAATAGGAATTATTATGATGTTATTGAATTATCCTATTTACTTAAAAATAGAGAGTAAATTAAAAGATAAATATGGTCCTATAATTATAGAATTATCGAATAAATTATTGAATGAAAATAAAAAATAAGAAAAAAACTATCTTTGAATGTTAAAGGTAGTTTTTTTTATTGGGGTTAATTTATGCTTATTCCTTGAGGAGTAATACTTGCAAATAAAGGAGTTGTGAGTTTTGAAGAAGTCGCAATAATTTGAATATTTCCTTGGTAATTTAATGTTTGGAATTTTTCGTAATATTTCATTATAGTTCCTATATATTCTTCTTTTGTTAAATCTGCTTCTAAAGTTAAATATATGGTATTACATTCTTGTTTTATTTGAATATGCTCAATTTCAGAAAGTTCTAAATATTGTTCTAAATTGCTTATTTTTTGTTGAGTACAACGATTGCCATAGATAACTTTTCCAGTGTTGAATTTGCTGTATAGAAAAATAGAAGTTACTAACATTAAAGTATATATTAGTAAAACTTGTCCCATTTTTATTATAAAAGAAATAACTTTTTTCATATCTATCACCTTTAATAGTTTGGACTAAAAAAAGCAAGTTATGAAACTTGCTTAGTTATTTAACTTTTGATTTAGAATTTTACTAACGATACTAGGGTTAGCTTGTCCTTTTGATTTTTTGATAACTTGACCTACTAAGAAACCTAAAACGTTAGTTCTTCCTGATTTGTATTGTTCGATAGTTTGTGGATTTTCTTTGAGTACTTCTTCAATTAAAGAGATAATTAATCCTTCATCACTTACTTGTATCATATTTTTTTCTTTGACGATTTCATTAGGAGTTTTATCGCTTGTTTTCATTATTTCAAATACTTCTTTTCCTTGTTTTGAAGATATTTTATTTTCACTGATTAAAGTTATTAATTGAGCTAGTCTTTGATAATCTATGTTTACATTAGTAATGTTTAGATTTTCTTTATTCATATAAGAAGATAAATCTACTAGAAGCCAATTAGCTACTAATTTTGGTTGTTTACATAAAGCATTACAGTTTTCAAAATAATCGGAAAATTCTCTGCTTTGTAATAGCAAGGAAGCATCATATTCGGATAATTTGTATTCATTCAAATACCTTTGTTTTCTACTTTCTGGTAATTCTGGAATTGAATTTATAACCTCATTAATGAATTTTTCTTCTAAGTGAATAGGAAGAATATTAGGTTCGGTGAAGTATTTATAATCTACGGCATCTACTTTACTTCTTAAAGTAATTGTTTGTTTGGTTAATTCATCAAATCTTCTTGTTTCTTGAGAAATAGTTTTTCCTTCATCTAGTAATTTACTTTGTCTTTCTATTTCATAATTTAAGGCTAAAGCAACATTGTTTAATGAGTTTAAGTTTTTAATTTCTACTTTTGTTCCAAAGTATTTGGTTCCTTTTTCTCTTAAAGAAATATTGATATCACATCGAATAGAACCTTCTTCCATTTTAGCATCACTGACACCAATGAATGCTAAGGTAGATTTTAGTTTGTCTATGTAAGCTACAGCTTCTTCTACGGAACGAATTCCGGCATCAGTAACTATTTCTATTAAAGGTGTTCCACATCTGTTGTAATCTATTAAAGTATAATCATTGTAATGTATTTGTTTAGCGGTATCTTCTTCCATATGAAGACGAGTGATATTTACTCTTTTTTGGTCATTGTTAGGTAGTTTTACAATTAGATATCCATTGCTTCCAATAGGTCTTTTATCTTGAGTGATTTGATAGCCTTTTGGTAAATCAGAATAGAAATAGTTTTTTCTATCAAACCATAAATCTCTATCTATTTTCATATTAAGAACGGAACTGGCCATAATAGCGTATTCGATAGCTTTTTTGTTAACAAGGGGTAAAATTCCAGGGTATGCTAAGTCAATGATATTAACATTAGTGTTTGGAGCATCTCCAAAGTTGACTTTAGCAGGAGAAAACATTTTAGTTTTAGTTTTTAGTTCACAGTGAACTTCTATTCCAATGACAGGTTCATAAATCATTATTTGTTACCTCCTATCATATTTTTAAAGCCTAATTTTTTTTCTAAAGCATAGGCAATATTTAAAACGGTTTGTTCATCAAATAAACGACCTGTTATATTTATTCCAAGTGGTAATCCTTCTTTTTTACCCATAGGAATGGTAATTGAAGGTAAACCTGCAAAGTTAGCAATGGCTAAATGATTTTCGGCGATTAAGTAATTATCTGATAACTTTTCTGATTGGCTATCAAATTTAGGAGCAATATCAGATGAAGCAGGTAAAACAATAGCGTCATATTCGTTTAACAATTCATTAACTCTATTTACGATTAATCTTCTTACTTTTTGAGCTCTTAAAAATAATTTTTCTTGATTTTCTTTTGCTAAAGCATAACTTCCTAAAATAAATCTTCTTTTTATTAATTCTCCAAATCCTTTTGTTCGAGTATTAAACATTATATCTTCGGTAGAATTTCCTTCTTGTCGATTTCCAAATTTTATTCCATCGAGATTAGCGTTGTTACTAGTAGCTTCGGCACAAGAAATAACCATATAAGTAGGATAAATGGCTTTTAATAGTTTTTCATCAATGCTTTGATATTCTATAGTAGCACCACATTTTTCTAAATTGTCTAATGATTTATTGAAAATTGCTAATACTTTATTATCTGTAATGCTGTCCATAACTTCTTTAATAACAACAAGTTTTTTGTTTTTTAAATCAGCATTTAGATTATCGTAATAGTTTAATACTTCTTTGTTAGAAGATGTAAAATCATTGTCATCAAGACCTGCTAAGGTTTCTAAAATAACGGCAGTATCTTCAACACTTCTAGTAAAATAAGCAACGTGGTCTAAAGAAGTTGCAAAAGGAAATAAACCAAAACGAGAAATTCTTCCCCAAGAAGGTTTAAAACCAACAATTCCACAGAATGAAGCAGGTTTTCTTACGGAATCTCCAGTATCACTACCTAAAGCGAAAGGAACAATACCAGAAGCAACAGCAACAGCACTTCCAGCACTACTTCCACCTGCAAGTCTAGTTGTATCATAAGGATTAGTAACTATTCCAGTGTGTCCTGTAGTTCCTGTTCCGCCCATAGCAAGTTCGTCTAAAACGGTTTTTCCAATGATATTAACTTGTTTATCTTTTAATTTTTTAACTGCAGTAGCATCAAAAACAGGAACATAGTTATTTAAAATATTACTGGAACCTGTAGTTCTAATTCCTTTTGTTGAAAAATTGTCTTTTATTGCACAAGGAATTCCTGCAAGTTTATTAGAAAAGTCATAGTTTTGTTCTTGATATTCCTCTAAAATAGTTACAAAAGCATTGTAGTCTGTTTGACTGTTTTTAGCTAATTTTATGGCTTCTTCATATAATTCTTTAGGAGTAGTTTTTCCTTCTTTTAAGGCTTTGTTAATTTCAATAATAGTGTTATTTAGATAACTCATTATCCCACCACCTTTGGAACTTTAACAAAGTTACCCATTCTTTCTTTGACATTAGACATTAATTCTTCAATCTCAAGACTTTCTTTTTCTTGGTCTTCTCTTATCCAAGATGCTGTTATAGGGTAAGGAAAAGTCATCGGTTCTACTTCATCTACATTTTCAATTTGTCCAATTAAATCCATTTGTTTTAAAATAACTTCAAATTCTTTTTGTAATGTTTGATATTCTTCTTCACTCATATCAAATTTCAATCTATTTGCAAGATTTTTTAATTCTTCAATACTTATCACAATTATTCCTCCAAACATTTTGTATTTTATCATAATTTTATTTACTTGTAAAAAAGAATAGAGTTTTCTCTATTCTATTTCTTTAATTTGATTTTTTCTTCTTCAATTCCATAATGAGTAACTAAATCAATTAGTTCTTTGGCAAGATACCTTTTGTCTTTTGGCTCAAATTTTAAATCGCTTTTATATAAGGCTAACGCTAAATCAGATAAGGTTAGTTTATCTTTGTAATCGTAAATAGAATTAGCAAAAGCGGTTCCTAGCAAATGAGAAACAAATCTAGGGTTAGAAGGAGTTTGGTCGCTTCTATATTGAGAAGAAGTAAAGGTAGCTAAGAATAAGGTAAGAGCATTTATTTCTGCACCTACTAAACCTACAGGTAAATCATAATCTTTGGAATATTTCTCAAGTAAATGACCAATTATAAATCGCATTGTTTCAATATCAGGTTCTCCAACGGAAACTTTTTCAAAACGGTCTTTAAAAGCTTTATCGCCTCCAAAACTTCTATTTTGGTCTTTTATAGGTAAATTAGGGTCATATACTTTTCCAGCAAAGTATCTATTGTATTCTTCTTCTGTTGTGGCACCTATAATTCTAATTTCTCCTCTGGAAATAGGTCCTTTTAAAATGTTACTAACATCTAGTTGACTTCCTTCTGATTTTCCTGCTCCAATAATGGTATGAATTTCATCAACAAAGACAATGATATCAGGATTTTTCTTGAGTTCAGTAACTAAACTAGTTACCTTTTTTTCTAATTCTCCGACATATTTGCAACCTGCTGTTAGTGAAGCAACATCAAGAGCAAATATTTTTTTATTTTCTAATCTTTTATGAATTTTTTTGTTAGCAATTAGATAAGCAATTTGTTCTGCAATGGCGGTTTTTCCAACTCCAGCAGGACCTGTTAAAATGACTGATTTTTCAGGAGATAATAAAGATAAAACAACTTCTTTGATTTCCTTTTCTCGACAAATCGCAGGAGCTTCTTTGTATTTACTTCCGTCGATAAAATAGCCTAATTTATTAAAATCAAAAGGTTTTTCAGTTTCTAATTCTTCTTCTGAAACTTCATTTTCTTCTGAAAAGTCGCTGTATAAAGTACTATAATTTTTAATTATTATGTCATCTAATTCATCTACTAAATTATAACCGTCTTCACGAATTAAGTTATCACGAATTATTTGACTTTCGTATAATAAAACTTCAAAACTAGTGATTACATTATCTAACATTTCATCATCAAAAGTATAATATAAAGATGAATTGAAGATTTCTTTTTCTTTTTTTGTATTCCAATCGGAAGGCTTTTCTAGCAATTTATCAACATTAGAAATACTATTTATATTTACATCATATTTAGCAAAAACATCACTTATTGCGTTTTTAGTAGAAAGAAAACCGACAAAAAATGCAAACTCAAAACGATTTTCCTCAGTAACATTTATCACAGCATCAATTATTTTGAAGTAATGTTCATCTTTAGAAAGGTTATTAAGAATAAGTAAAACATTAGAAGTTATTTCTTTTAACTCTTTACAAGCCTTTGAAGAAAAAGTGTCATAATCATTGTTTATCATCTAAATCACTCCTTGGTGTGTCTATCATATTATTTGCTTATTTCATTTTCAATGTTGATAGAGATTAATGTGGAAAAAAGCACTACTCTACCCTACTGGAAAGCGATAGGGGAGTGGTTTTGTAATAAAAAAAATTTGCCATAAGCAAATCTTTTTATGATAGTAACTCTTTTAAATCTTCTTCATTTAAAATTTTGATATTTAATTGTTTAGCTTTTTCATATTTAGACCCTGGATTTTCTCCTAGAATTACATAATCTGTTTTACTGGAAACAGAACTACTTACTTTAGCTCCTAAATCTTCTAACTTTTCGGTAAGCTCCTCTCTTGTAAAACTAGTTAAAGAACCTGTTAAAACAATCGTTTTATTTTTAAATGGACTGTTGGTGTTTTCTTCTTTTCCTAAGTAAGTTGTATTTAAATTGTTAGTTAACAATTCATTGATTAGTTTTTGATTTTCTTCTTTTTTAAAATAATCTAAGATTGAATTAGCGACAATATCTCCGATATCTTTTAGGGAAATCAATTCTTCGTATGTTGCTTGTTGTAATCTTTCTAGACTTTTAAATTCTTTTGCTAACATTTTAGCGGTTTTTTGACCAATGTTAGATATTCCAAGTCCAAACAATAGTCTTTCTAGTGAATTGCTTTTTGATTTTTCTATGGCATTAAAAAGGTTACTAATTGATTTTTTACCAAAGCCGTCTAAAGTTATTAATTCTTCTTCTTTTTCTTTTAAAGAATAAATCATTGAAATATTCTTAATTAAACCTAAATTATAGAATAATTCAGCACTGGCTTCACCTAAACCTTCAATATCCATTGCATTACGACTAGCAAAATGAATAATGGCTTCGACGTTTCTAGCATCACATAAAGGATTATCACAATAATGAGCAACTTCGCCTTCGTGTTTTACTAGTTTGCTACCACAGACAGGACAGGTTTCAATCATTTTAAAGTCTTTTTCTTCTCCAATTCTTCTTTCAGGAAGACATCTAGCTACTTCTGGAATGACATCTCCTGCTTTTCTGATAATGATTTTATCTTTTATTTTAATTCCTTTTTCTAAAATAAAGTCTTCGTTATGTAAGGTGGCACGAGAAATAGTAGAACCTGCGACTTTGACAGGAGTTAAAACAGCATTAGGAGTAATTTTTCCTGTTCTACCTACCGTAAAGATAATATCTTCTAAAGTAGTAACAACTTCTTCAGGTGGAAATTTATAGGCAATAGAGTGTTTTGGAGTTTTGGAAGTAAAACCTATTTTATCATAGACTGACATATCATTTACTTTAATAACAATACCGTCGATATCATACGCTAAGGAATCTCTTTTTTTAGCAATGCTTTCAATAAAGGCTAAAACTTCTTGGACACCTTGACATATTTTTCTTTCAGGATTAGTCCTAAGTCCTAGTTTTTGTTCTAAGTAGTCAAGAGCTTCACTTTGTTTAGTAATTCCAAATTTATCAGCATCAACAAAAGTGTACATAAACATATCAAGCCCTCTTTTAGCACAAATACGAGAGTCAAGTTGTCTTAAAGAACCACTTGCGGCATTACGACAATTTGCAAAAGGAATTGTTCCTTCTTTTTTGGCTTTTTCATTAAGTCTTTCAAAACTTTTTCGAGGCATATAAACTTCTCCACGAACTTCTAAAGATTGTTTTTCATCAATAGTAATTGGAATACTTTTAATAGTTTTAACATTTTCGGTAACAATTTCTCCTGTTAAACCATCGCCTCGAGTAGCTCCATAAACCATTTTTCCATTTTCATATAAAATAGACATCGCTAAACCATCTATTTTAAGTTCACACATATATTCTATTTTGTCTTTTTTTAAAGTTTCTCTAATTCTTCTATCAAAGGTTCTTACTTCTTCTTCGGTAAAAATATCCGCTAAAGATAACATTTGTTTACGATGAGTAATTTTTTCAAATTCAGAAGCTACATAACCACCTACTCTTTTAGTAGGAGAATTTTCATCTTGAAATTCGGGAAATTCATTTTCTAAGTCAATAAGTTCGTGCATTAAGGAATCATATTCTTGGTCGCTGACGGTAGGCTTACTTAAAACGTAATATTCATAGTTGTATTGTTTTAAAAGTTTTCTTAATTCTTCTATTCTTTCTTTCATATTAGCCTCCTATAATTTGGATAAGGAAGGGTGATTACCCATTATTATTTTTTGTCCTACTTTAGGATCTTTGAAAACTACAGTTAATATTATTTCATCTTCGATATCAATAACAACACCTTCAAGGAATTTTTCGTGGAATACTTTATCATTAATATGCCAAGTAATATTGTTCTTTTTAGGAACGATGTTTCTAGCAACAGGAGTTACTTTTTCTTTTTTAGGTACAAAATTTTGTTTATAAGAAGCATTGTTGTTTTGTTTTAAATCATAGACTTTTACAAGTCCCATTTCATTTATAAAACGAGAAGGAGAACCAGAACTTCTGGAAGCAAAGTTATAGTCATTATTAGAAGATAAAAATAGTTTTTTTCGAGCACGAGTAATAGCAACATAAGCAATTCTTCTTTCTTCTTCAATTCCTTCAGCACTTTCTTCAATGCTTCGTGAACTAGGAAATACACCTTCATTAAAACCATAAATAAAGACATTATCAAATTCAAGTCCTTTAGCGGTATGAACAGTCATTAAACTAACAAAATCGCCGTCTTTGATTTCATCTTGACCAGAATATAAAGTTATTTGTTGCAAATATTCATCTAAAGTACTGTCAGGATTATTGTTTTGAAAAGTCATTAAACCATTTAATAATTCAGCAATGTTTTGAATTCTTTCATCTTTATTTTCATCATCTTCTAAAAAAGTATAATAACCAACATCTTCTAATAATGTTTTAAGCATTAAAGGAAAATCGGTAGTTACTTTTTTTACTTTGTCGATAGTTTCAAATAAAATATCTAATAGTCGATTTACTTTTTCTTTGTTAACTCTAATTAAAGAACGGTCATTTTTTAAATAAGTATAAATTGGTAAATGATTAGTATAACAATATTCTTTGATATTATCTAAAGTTGTATCTCCAATTCCTCTTTTAGGACTATTAATAATTCGTAAAAAAGCTAAATCATCTTCTTGATTTACAACTAATCTTAGATAAGCTAAAGCGTCTTTAATTTCTTTTCTTTCAAAGAATTTTAAGCCACCGTAAATTCGATAAGGAATATGATAATTAATAAGGGACATTTCTAGTTGTCTTGAAAGATAATTAGCACGATATAAAATAGCAAAGTTTTTATAAGGTTCCCCTTTTATTTTTAGTTCTTGGATTTTTTCGACTACCCAATTTGCTTCTTCTTCAGCTCGATAAAAATTCATTGTAACAACAGCTTCACCCATTCCATTATTAGCGGACATATTTTTTTCTAGTCTTTTTTTGTTATGAGAAATTAATTTATTGGAAACGTCCAAAATATTTTGGCTTGAACGATAGTTTTTATCTAAAATAACGGTTAAAGCATCTTTGAAATCGTGTTCAAAATTTAAAATTAAATTGACATTAGCCCCTCTCCAAGTATAAATGGTTTGGTCAGGATCGCCAACGACAAATAAGTTATTTTCTTTTCCTACCAAGTGTTTTACTAAAGAATATTGAACATCATTAGTATCTTGAAATTCATCAACTAAGATATGAGAAAATCTTTGTTTCCATTTAGCTAAAATATCAGGATAAGAGTTAAATATTTGATTAACTTTTAATAACAGGTCATCAAAATCCAAACTATTAGTTTCTTTTAATCTATTTTCATATTCCTTATATAACAAAGCTTTTCTTTCATATTCCTGAATATGATTTGCTAAATCAAAAGCTGTAGAAGGAGAAATATCACTGTTTTTGTTATATGAGATGTATCCTATTAATTCTTTAGGCTCTATTTTGTAACTTTTTTGTTTTATTAAATCTTTAGCAAGTTGTTTTTGGTCATCTTCATCTAAAATCGTAAAAGATTTACTATATCCTAAAGCATCAATATCTTCACGTAAAACACGAACACAAAAGGAGTGAAAGGTAGAGATATAAGGAGGTCTTATTCCTAATTCTTTTTCTACTCTTTCTTTCATTTCGTTTGCTGCTTTATTAGTAAAAGTTATTGCTAAAATTCGATAAACAGAAACATTTAAGTCTTCTATTAAATGAATAATTTTTGAAGTTAGAACTTTAGTTTTTCCACTTCCTGCTCCTGCGATAACACGAATATATTTTTGATTGCTGGTAACCGCTAATTGTTGCTTCTCATTTAGCATTTATATTTCTCCTTTCAAAAAAAATAGATAGCTTTCGCTACCTAATTAACTAAACAATTATTATTTAGTTGTTTTTGTTGTTTTCTTTGCAGCTGGCTTTTTTTCTGCAGTAGATTTAGTTGTCGTTTTTTTAGCTGTTGTAGTTTTCTTAGCAGCTGGTTTCTTTTCTGCTTCAACAGTTTCTTTAGCAGCAACTGTTTTGGTAGTTGTTTTTTTAGTAGTTGCAGATTTAGTAGTTGTTTTTTTAGCTACTGGTTTTGCAACAGTTTTTTTAACTTCTACTACTGGTTCTTCTACTTTTTCTTCAACTGCTTTTTCTACAGGTGCCTCAGTAGGTTTATTAGCTACTTTTTTCTTTTTTCTAAATAAACACATTTTCTTTGCCCCCTTCTTTTACATAGAAAAATGATAGCATATAAGTATTAAATTTTCAATATATCTTTAATTATTTTATTATTTTTTTAAATAGGTTATACTTATATAAAAGAGGTGGTAATGATGAATAAAATAAGAACAATTACTAGTGCCAGTTTATTTGCTGCAATTCACGTTATTTTTACAATAATCAGTCAATACTTATTAGGATTTGAATTACTACTTATTATCTTTTTACCCCTTATAAGTGCAGTATTTGTATTGAAAAACGAAAGTAAAGGAATTCTAACTTATACAGTTTCCACGACAATATTATGTTTATTATTTAATCCTATAAATACTTTATTATATGTGGTTCCTGCAATGATAGTAGGTATAATTTATGGAATTATGGCTAAAAATAAATGTAGTCAAGATAGTACAATTTTAGTTACTGTTTTAACTGAATTAATTTCTTTAGTTATTTCTGTTTTGGTAATTAAACTATTTTATCGAGAGTATGATTTAATAGATATGTTTAAAGAAACTTTTAATTTAAGTTCTAAACAATTAGGTAATATTTTGCCAATAGCAGCGGTACTTATTGCTTTGTCCCAAGCGGTTGCAGTTCATACATCTTTAAAAAGTGAATTAAAAAAATTAGGATATGAATTTCCTCCTTTTGTAAAATTTAGTCGTCTTTTTTATTATGTATTTCCTTTTTTCACTATTTCTGCTTTAGTTTTTTCTTTTTTTTGGAAACCTGTAGCAATTATAATGAATATCTTATGTTTATTAACAATGGTACCTTTATTAATTGAAGGTTATCAAAAGCAAAAGAAAGTCTATATAACCCTTATAATACAAGCAGTATTATTAATAGGAATTGTTTTTCCGCTTATGAATGTTGTTCCTTTTATTAATTATCCTTTGTTACTTGTGGTTATCTCAATTCCAGTTTTTTTAACAAGTTATGTTAATTCTTTTAGACAATAAGCCAATATTAGTATAAAATATAATTAAGGAGGGAGTGGTGATAATGTTAGAATTCCTTAGAATGTTTGGACAAGGGGTCCTTTATGCTATTATTTCCCCTGTACTATTTGCAATTTGGGCAGTGCACGTAGTGTTTGTTCTACTTGTTACTATTTTTTATGAAGTTAAAAATATTTTATTATTCTTTACGGGTAGAACATTAAAATCAAAAGATAGCCTAGAGAAAAAACTAGATGAAAAAAAGAAACAGGCTGAAACATTGCCTCCAGGTCAAGGAGGTGTCTTATAATGAACTTTCTAATTACTTTAAGTGAAAAAGATAAAAGATTTTTAATTGCCCTAGTAATTGTCTTTATTGTTTTCTTTGTTCTTATCGCCTATATTGCTAAATTAGTTCGTTATTTACAAAGAAAATATGGTCGAGAAGTAGATAATTATATGTATGACTTATGTTATTATAAAATTATTACTAATCCTAAATCTTTTAAAAAATATGTTTATAAAAAAGAAAAAATTAGTATTTATTATCGTACAAGGTGGTTTATTAGAACATTTGTTGTTGCCACGGCTTTATTCTTAATGTATGCCTTTTGGATTAGACAAAAAGCTGCAGGAGAAACAACTTTTGCTTTTGCGAAAGAAGCACTTGATGCTTTGAGTATAAAATTCAGTGGTTGGCCTAAAACAAAATTCTTTGGTTTGAAAATACCTAATGCTTTCCCACATATTGTGAAAAAGCCAGAACCACTTATGACTTTCTCAGGAATAGTTACTTACATCTATGCTTTGATTTGTCTTGCATTTGTTGCTTGTTTATTACATTCTGCTTTTGTCTTTATGGCAAGAATGAAAAGAGCAAGAACCGCTGCTGATGAAGTATTTACAAAGAAATTAGATAATTTATCTATGCCAATTCAAAAATAAAAAGTTGAGTTAACTTTACTTAACCTTACAAAAAAAGAACCCTTTGATTTTAAAGAGTTCTTTTTATAATAATTGATTATCTATAATTTATAATGCTTTTTTAAAATTTCAGCATAATCAAGCATATCCCTTTTTTCTAATTTTTCTATCAAAATATTTATAGGTGGCCAAATGAAAGAAAAATGTTTTTTGCAATTTTCAGCGTACAATCATCACCAAGGCCTGTATAAAGGTTTCTAGGCCATTTTCCCATAAAAATCATCTTCTTCTAATTAATTTATTTATAGTATATTCGTTTTCAAAATGAGTTTTTTTCCTTTTTTGGTCATATAGTTCAAATAACAAGTATAATTCATTTATCGATAAATCATTGAAATATGCATAATTATATTCATAAGATTTTTTATATGTTTTATCAATTTCCATTAAGTATTCAGAGGCTTTTTTGTTGCTTTTATGCTTTTGATAATGTTCAAATTTATCGTGTTGAATTAGATGCAATATTTCAAATTCTGGTTTAATACATATTTTTATTTCCTCGATTACTCTTTTTTTGATATCTTTTGGAATTGGAAAAAAATCATTTAATTTATCACCAACTCTTATTATAGTAATTTTTTCATTTGGTGAAAGTTGATTTATCTTTTCTATAATTTGTGGCTTTAATTGCCTAGCGTGATGAATTTCCTTATATACTAATTCATCTATAGATACAAAAAATATTTCTTTTTCAATCAAAACGTTTAATAATGCTTGCTCACAAGTGCCTTCAGTCATTATTAGATATTTCATTTTTTATCATTCCTTTTATGTCCATCAGTAAGTCATAATTAAGTAATGTGCCAAATGTATTGCTGTTGAATTGTTTGCTTTTTAATATTTCTGTTCGTATTTCAAAATCTTTGTATAAGTTTTTAATACATATTTCGTTTTCATTTTTATTAAGAACAAATATATTATCTCTTCTTTCAAATATATCTAATATTTCTACATAGTGTGTGCTAAAGAAAATTTGAGCTTTATTCTTATTTATATTTTTGTCTGTTATTAAAAATAACAGGTTATTTACTAAATTTTTATGAAAGCAATTCTCAATTTCATCAATAACCATAATACCACCGCTTTTTAATAATAGAACTACTCTAATATATAAATCTATTCCTTTGATTGTTCCATTTGAAAGGATATTAATTAGTTCTTGATATGTCAATGTTGTTTCTTCTTTGTTAATTCTCTTAAATTTAATGTTATTCAAATCTATAAATTTAATGTATTCAATTCCTTCATCTAATAATTGAATGATTTTACAGGTTAAACTAAAATCTAAAAAATTTAAATTTTCAAAAAAATATTTGCTTACTAGTACTCCATTTTTAGAAAAAGGGTGGATATTGTAACCGTTTAATTTATCTTTACACAAAAAAATTAACATTGAAGTATCTTCTATACCTGTACGATTATAATCAATTTCGTAGGTTAATTTAGTTTCATATTTTTTTCCTGCATTTTTTTTGTATTTTGCATATTTTGTTATTTCATTTTTAATTGAACAATAAGGAGATTTTATTTCCGATAACAAGTCTTTACTAATAGGTAGAATATCACAATCGTATAGATATATTGTGCCTGATGAATAAAACTCTATATGTAATTTTATTTTATCAGAAGAAAAATCATTACTGTTATACTTCCATCGTCCAGATTTCATAAATTCAAGTACTGATGTAATTAATTCAAGAACGGTTGTTTTTCCAGAAGAATTTTTACCAGTAAAGGCTATTAAATTAAATGTATATAAATTTGTATCAATTTCTAATATTTCTGAATTATTATCGCTTTCTTCAATAACTCTTGCTTTATTTAAAAAGTCAATTTCAAAATTATCTGGTAACATTTTGTATCCTGATACCTTCAATTTTAATAGTTTTAACATATTATCTTCCTCCCTGATATTATTATATACGAAAAAAGAAAAAAATAAAACTATATTTTTAAATTCAAACATTTTTTTTGTTTGAAATATACTGATTTTCAAGTTTTTTATTAAAAAAAGTTAGACTACAATCTAACTTTTCAAATATGAATTGAATATATTGTTAACCAAGGTGTCGATTTGACTATCTGTTAAGTCAGGCGGAATGTTAACTACTAATGAATTAATACCATTTTCGTATTTTTTATTTCCTAATCCACAGGAAACTAGATTACTATCTTCTAAACATAATCCTGCTTCTAAGGCTTTACCACCTAGTTGTTTAATAAAATTATATTGGTCATTTTCTTCATCTATTGGCATAAAACCTTTTATTTTACTTGAACGATAATAAGTAATATTTTCGACATCTTCGGTTTGAAATTTAATGGCGTATTTTACTTTCTTTTCATAAATGTTACGTAAGTTTTTTATTTCTTCCGAAGAAGAATATTCGCTTCCATTGCTAGTAAGATAAACCCTTATTCCTTTTTTTTCTAATTTGTCTTTTAATTGATAAGCTATTTCTTTTGTTTGGTCATTTATTTTAAAATCTAAAGCAAAGTCGTAATCTAATTCATTTTCAATATATTTATTTTCTTCAACATTTATTAACATTAAAGGAAAAGAATTGCTCATTACGTGGGAAATAGTTATTTTTTTTCGGGTATAGTTTATATCAGAGTTATTCTTTTTATAAGGTAATGAATAGAAAGAGTAGTCTAAGTCTTTATCATAAATTTCATAGGTTAGTAATGATTTGTTGTCATTGTCTTTATAGAAAATGTAATAATTGCCTTTTGTTAAAGTTGAAAGTTTTATGTTTTCATCTAAAGAAGAAGAAACATCAAAACTAAATTCTTTATTTTGACATAAATCTTTTAAAATAAATTGAGCGTTTTCTTTGATAAAATAATCATTTGTACCATTGTAAGTATAGTCATATCTATATAAAGATAGGCTATCCCCGTATACAATATAATCTCTGATAGCGATATTGTTAAAACGATAATTATCTATTTGTTTATTTAATTTATTAGTAACACTACAACTATTTGAACTTTTTATTTGTTTGTAAACAATATTAATTAAACCATATACAAATTCTACAAGGAGAACTAAATTAAGGATTATTAAAACAATTCTAAGTCTTTTTTTCATTAATTGTTTTCTTTCTTCTTCCTCATTTGGAATGTTTTGATTATCCATTTAGTTCACCTCCTTAATTTTATTAGAATAATAAGTTTCTTGGAGTACGAGGATAAGGAAGAACATCACGAATATTAGAAATACCTGTTATAAACATTAGCATTCTTTCAAATCCAATTCCGAATCCAGCGTGTTTTACTCCGCCCCATCTTCTAGTATCTAAATACCATTGTAGTTCTTCTTTTTTCATTCCTAATTCGTCCATTCTAGAAACTAGAACATCATATCTTTCTTCTCTTTGACTTGCTCCACATAATTCTCCAACATAAGGAACGAATAAATCGCAAGCTCTTACGGTTTTGTTATCATCATTTAATCTCATATAGAATGATTTTATTTCTTTTGGATAGTCTGTTAAGAACATTGGTCCTTTAGTGTATACTTCTGCTAAGTATCTTTCGTGTTCAGATTGTAAATCCATACCCCAGACAATGTTGTTGTTTTCAAATTTATGACCATTTTTAACAGCGTCTTGAAGTATTTTTATACCGTCTGTGTAAGAAAGTCTTTTAAATTCACTATTGGTTACATTGTCTAATTTTGCTTTTAAATCTTTATCAATAAATTCATTAAAGAATTTCATTTCTTCAGGACAATTTTCATAAACATAATTAATACAGAATTTAATCATATCTTCCATTAAGTCCATATCATCATCTAAATCTGCAAAAGCCATTTCGGGTTCAATCATCCAGAATTCACAAGCGTGTCTAACGGTATTGGAATTTTCCGCTCTAAAAGTTGGACCAAATGTATAGGTATCTCTAAAAGCTAAAGCAAATGGTTCTACGTGTAATTGACCAGATACTGTTAAATTTGCTTTTTTTCCAAAAATGTCTTCTTCGTAATTTCCGTCTTCTCGTGTTGAAACGTTAAATGTTTCACCTGCTCCTTCACAATCATTAGCAGTTAAGATAGGAGTATGAACATAAACAAATCCTTGTGATTGGAAAAATTCGTGGAATGCCATTGAAAGAACAGACCTAACTCTAAAAACAGCACTGAAAGTATTTGTTCTAGGTCTTAAATGAGGAATTTCTCTTAAATATTCATAACTATGTCTTTTCTTTTGTAAAGGATAATCGGGATCACAACTACCTTCTAAAACTACTTCAGTAGCTTGTATTTCAAAAGGTTGTCTTCCTTCAGGAGTTAAAACTACTTTACCTGTGATAGTTAAGGCAAATCCTGTGATATATTTTGTAACATCAGCATAGTTTTTTAATTTTTCAGCATCATAAACAATTTGAGCATTTTTAAAATAAGTTCCGTCATTTAACTCAATAAATCCAATAGAACCATTGTTTCTATTAGTTCTAACCCAACCTTGTAATTGAACATAATGAAGACTATCTTTTTCCATTTGACTTCCATAGTAACATATTTCATATAATTCTCTTACTGTCATAAATTCAAACATAAATTTCACCTCTTAATTATATGCATAATTAATTATATATTTTTAACCTTTTGTTGTAAATAAAAGATAAATATAATTAAAATACAAATCTTTCTTTTTTATTTATTGTTATCTTGGCAATCTTCTAATTCCCAATTAGGATTTACTCCCATTTCTAAAGAGCAAATAAGCCCTTTTTCAATATAAGCTACAGCTGCTTTTGCTATCATTGCAGCATTGTCTGTTGTTGCCCACAAAGGAGGAATAACAAGTTCCACATTGTTAGGTATGTGTTTTTTCATTTCTTCCCTTAAATATGAGTTAGCACTTACTCCACCTGCAACAATTACTTGTTTAACATCGTAATCGTTTAAAGCTAATAAGGTTTTATCTAGTAATTGTCCAACAGCATCTTTTTGAAAAGAGGTAGCAATATCTGCTACATTGTATTCTTGATGATTATTTTCTAATTTTTGGAGCATATTTAAAACAGATGTTTTTACTCCACTATAAGAAAAGTTGTATTTTCCTTCTACTTTTGGATGAGGAAAATTATAAATTGGTTTTCCTTCTTTGGCTAATTTATCAATGATAGGACCACCTGGATAACCAAGACCTAAAAGTCTTGAAACTTTATCATAGGCTTCTCCGATAGCGTCATCAACCGTTCTACCTATTATTTGAAAGTCTAGTTCATCTTTCATATAGACTAATTCAGTGTTTCCACCAGAAACAACTAAAGCTAATAAAGGATATTTGAAATCAGTTACATACTTATTAGCATAAATATGACCTGCTAAATGATGTACTCCTATTAAAGGTTTATTATAAATTAATGATAAGGTTTTAGCGGCTTGCAAACCAACGTGTAAAGCACCAATTAAACCAGGACCTCTAGTTACGGCAATATGAGTGATATCTTCCATAGTAACGTTTGCTTGTTCTAAGGCTTCATTTATTACAACAGTGATTTTTTCAATATGTAAACGGCTTGCAAGTTCTGGAATAACGCCACCATATTTTTGATGAAAAGAAATTTGAGTAGAAACAACGTTTGCTAAAAGTTCTTGATTGTCTTTTAATATAGCAACACTTGTTTCATCACAACTAGATTCAATCGCCAAAATCAAACTCATCTTCAACACCTCCTAATTTTTTTATCATAAAGTATGCATCTTCTCCGTCGTTATAATAACCTTTTCTTATGTGAGAAAAGGTAAAACCATATTTTTTGTAAAGATTGATTGCTTTTTGATTAGATACACGAACTTCTAAATCAATAGATTTTTTTCCTAATTTTTTACTTCTTTCAATAATATCTTCCATTATAATATTTCCGTATCCTTTGCCTTGATATTGGGGATTTACTGCAATAGTAGCAATAGTCATATAACCAAACATTTCCCAAATAGAATAGTATCCTAAAATGTTTTCTCCGTCCGTTAAAACAAAAGGCAAAGCGACAGGATTGGTAGATATTTCATAGTAGTATTGGTCCTTATTCCAACTTGAATGGGGAAAAACTTGTTTTTCAATACTTTCGATTATATCTAAATCTTTTTCTTCCATTTTTCTAAAAAAATACATTTTATTTTAAATAAAGAGGATTGACATTAGCAATCTCTTTAACTCCTTTTGTGATTAAAGAAAGTTCATACATATTGTTAACAATATCAATTTCCTTTTCTTCTTTGTTAACTAAAAATGTATCTCCTACAATTTCATAATTTGGATATTTTTTTAATAAATTGTTTAAATCTTCAACTTTCATAATATTTGCTTTTTCTTCGATTTTTCCATTGTTAAAAACAGAATAATAGACTAATTTACTTCTAGCATCAATTAGAGCAATCTTTTTTCCTTTTGTTCCTGAAAGGGCTTGTAAGGAAGTTAAAGGTATTAATTCTATATTTAAACTTGAAGCAAAAACTTTAGCGATTGTTAAAGCTATTCTAACTCCAGTATAAGAACCAGGTCCATAAGTAACGATGACTTTATTAATTTCTTTAGGATTAAGATTAGTTTCTTTGAAAGCTTTTTCAATTTCTTGAGTAGCAATTTCAGATTGTCTTTGAAAAGCATATTTTTGCAATTTATAAACTAATTTATCATCTTTAACAATTCCAACTACCATTTCTTTAAAAGAAGTATCTAGTATTAATGCATTTGCCATATTTTTTTCACTTCCTCTATCATTTCTTCATTTCCTGATAAAACATATTTTCTTGTATTTTCATCAATTCTTTCGATATTAATAATTAAAGCGGTATCAGGAATGTAATCCTTAACAAACTCAGCCCACTCAATAACACAAACACCTTCTCCATAAATGTATTCATCAAGTCCAATATCAAAAGTATTTCCTTCTAGTCGGTAAGCATCAATGTGATATAAAGTTAATGGCTTGTTAAAATAGCATTTAATGATATTGAAGGTTGGACTATTAACAATTTCTTTAATTCCTAAGGAAGATGCTAAAAATTGGGTAAAGGCTGTTTTCCCTGTTCCTAAATTTCCATTTAAACAAATTACATCATTAGGCTTTAGTATTTTCGATAAAGTTTTAGCAAGTTTTGATGAAGTTTCTAAGTTTCCAATTATTTCCATTATTTTAACCCCACTTCTACCATAAATTCTTTATATATTGATTCAACAAATTCGTGGTCAAAAGGAAATT
The DNA here is from genome assembly GCA_964442785.1 of uncultured Erysipelotrichaceae bacterium. Taxonomy (GTDB): domain Bacteria; phylum Bacillota_I; class Bacilli_A; order RFN20; family DUOF01; genus SIG223. The sequence goes on along the minus strand of CAYTZW010000008.1, from coordinate 7,198 downwards.
TTCCTGCTCTTGCTAAATCTAAAACTTCTTTCATTTGACTTTCAATAACATCTGTTAGTTCAGGTGGATATTGCATAATCATTTTATGTAGTTTGTATTCATTTTCATCTAAAATTTTGACATCACCAGAATGAGTTCTAATTACATCTAAATCGTAATCAATGTAGGTTACTATTCCATTTTCAAAAATAAAAGGAGAAGCTAAATTACAATAGAAGTGAACTCCATTATTTCTTAGCATACAAATAAGATTGTACCATTTATCTTTTAAAAATATTGTAATGGCAGGTTCTTTAGCAAACCAACGTCTACCATCGCTTTCTGTAACCATTGCTCTAGTATTTGCAAGAATGATATTACCATTTATTTCTTTGGCAAAATTGATTTTATTCCAAATTCGATGTAATGAGCCATCGTGTTTATAGCAATGTATTTGTACTGGTGAACCCATTTTTAATGTTTCCACTTATCTCACACTTCTTTCCAAATCTTTTTTATTATAATAGATTTTAGAGAGTATTTAAAGTTTATCTGAATAAAAATTTATTTAAAGGTAAAACTAAAAACAAAAGGAGATAGATTATGGCACAAAGAAATGGACCTACATTTATGGTAACTGCTAAAGATAGGCTTTATTTTAGTGATATTATGAGTCATCTTTTAACTTTTACTAAGAAAAACAAAAGTTATTTAGAAGTATGTAATGATGAGGAAATATCTAATATGTTAGTAGAAATTAACTCAATTTTAGAAGAACAGTATGATACTTGTTTACAAGTGTTGGAGGAAGGCAATGAATAAGGAAATATTAACACCAAAAGATATTCTTATGGATACCTTAAACACCAGTAAAGCTTTATGCAAATTGTATGCTACTTTTTTAACGGAAGCTAGTAATGATGATACTTTTTATACTATTGGAGAACTTGAGGATGAGTCAGTAGATATCCAACGTGATATTTTTAATCTTTTGTATGATAAAGGTTGGTATAAACTAGAAGCTGACAGTGTTAAAAATATTAAAAATACAATTAGTCAATTTAAAAAATCCAAAAATGAAATGTAAAGTTGTCTTTTTAGGCAACTTTTTAGGCCTTTATACATATACTCTATTGAAGTAGAAACTTCAAAGGAGATATCAAATGGATTATAATCAACAAACTACTCAATACCCGTATGCAATTCCTTACGGACAAGCAAATGCACAACAAATGCCTTTACCCCCTACTCAAACGCCTCCACAAGGACAAAACTATTATCCACCTGTAAATCAACAACCACAATATACGCAACCCACAACTAAAAGAGTAACAGAAGAAGATTCTTACATTGAAAATATTGTTAGATTAAATCGTGGAAAAATGGCGACTTTCTATATGTCTTATGGGGATTCTAATGAATGGAAAGATAGAGTTTATAAAGGAATTATTGAAGCTGCAGGAGTAGACCATATTATTATTTCTGATCCAAAAGACGGAAAAAGGTATATTTTATTAAATGTTTATCTTGATTGGATAGAGTTTAATGAAGAAATCAATTATATTTATCCTTATAAATAATGCTAATCTATCAAAGAAATTGAGTTTTCGATTTCTTGATAGATTTTTTAATTGTTAACAAATTTTCTTAATACGGTTTACCACTTTTGATTTGATAAATATACTTATTAGTGTTTGGAGTGGTTTTAGTGAAAAATTCAGTTAAAAGTTTTTTAGTATTTAATTTAAAAGACCATTTTTGGGATTATAGTTATCAAGATGATTGTCTTTATTCTACATATAGTTTAGGAAAAGAAGAAAAACATTGGTTTGAAGTATTTTTTGATGAATATTTTGATTTTATAGAAGCTAATTATGATGCTTTTGTTGATTATGAAGAAAAAGATTATAATGAGGCTTTTCATATCAATTTTGATTTTGATTTCGACTATTTACATCAAAATTTTATTCGTGAAAACGAACTAAGAAATGAACTTGTTTTAGTGGCAAAAACTATTTTACAAGAACCTACAATTTATCCTATTTTAAATAGATATGAAATAAGTTATCTTGACCAATATAATAAAAAAACAAATATTCTTTATACTAATCTTTGTGAAGTAAAATATGAAAAAGAGGGAAAAGAAACAATTATGTTTTCTAATATGCTTGAAAAACTGAAAAAAATTACCAACATTGATGTTAAATACACTAGAAAAAACACCGCTTTATTATCGTATGAAGGTTACGCTTTTGATTTAGAAAAGATGCAACAAGAAGTTTTTAAAATAATGAATGAAGAAAAAATGAATGAGAATAAAGTAATAATGGCAGAACCAATGTTACAAGAAAAATCTTTAAGATATGACAAAATTAAAAAATGGGTAGAAAATTTTAGAGAATTTTATCAATTAAAAGACGAACCAAAAAAGAAAAAAAGATAAATAAGCATAAAAAGTTATATTTTACGGCATAAAAAAAGTAAATTTGCATATTTTTTGAAGCTTTTTGCTGGTACTTTTGCATATTTTTTGAAGTTTTTTAAGGGTGCTATTGCATATTTTTTGAAGAAATAGTAATATTTAACTAGTGGAGGCAAAGGATATGAAAAGGATAATGTTAAATGATTTTATCAGTTGGAAACAAAAAGATAGTCGAAAACCTTTAATTGTTTTCGGTGCTAGACAAGTTGGAAAAACCTACCTAATTAAAGAATTTGGTAAGAAAAATTATGAATACATATATGAAATTAATTTTGAATTACAAAAAGATGCTCGATTTATTTTTGACGGAAATTTAATGATTGAAGATTTGTTAAAAAAGTTAAGTGCCTATAATCCTCGTATTCCTATTAAAGAGAAAAAAACATTGTTGTTTTTTGATGAAGTACAAACTTGTCCTCAAGTATTAACTTCTTTGAAATCTTTTTGCTTAGACGGGAGATTTGATGTTATTGTTTCGGGGTCTATGTTAGGAATTTCTATGAGTGATGTTTCATCTTATCCAGTAGGATATGTAGAAACTTTACAAATGAGCCCAATGACTTTTGAAGAATTTTTATGGGCAAATGGATATAGTGAAAATCAAGTTAATGATTTAAAAAAATATTATGAAAATGGAGAACTTGTTCCTGAAGTTATCCATAATAAATTTAATGAAATGTTTTTAAATTATATAGTAGTTGGTGGTATGCCAGAGGTAGTCAAAAAGTTTGTTGAAACTAACGATATTAGGGAAACTATTTTAAAACAAAAAGCCATTTTAAATGATTATAATAATGATATTGCAAAGTATGCTTCTAACAATGATAGAGAAAAAGTTCGAGAATGTTATGAGTCTATTCCTAATCAACTCGCAAAGGAAAATAAAAAGTTTATGTACAAAATGGTTAAAGAAGGAACTAATTCGAGATATTATGAAAGCAGTTTAGAATGGATTAATCAATCAGGCTTAACAAATAAAGTTTATAGATTAAAATGCTTTGATATACCTTTGAAAGCATATAGAGATTTATCGACTTTTAAAATATATTTTAATGATACAGGGTTATTATTATCAATGTATGAAGAAAATGTCCAATTTTCAATACTAAAAGGTGATTTAGGAATATTTAAAGGTGGAGTTTTTGAAAATGTTATTGCTCAGATATTAAAGAGCAATAATATGCCTATTTATTATTATAGGAGAGATGATAGATTAGAAATTGATTTTGTTACATATGTAAATGGTAATATTGTTCCAATAGAAGTTAAATCAGGACACAATACAAAATCAGTAAGTTTAAGAAATGTTATTAATGAAAATGATTTAGAATATGGAATAAAATTATCTTTGAATAACGTTAATTGCAGTGATGAAAAAATAAAGTGTTATCCTTTATATATGTGTATGTTTATTAAGTAAATAAAAATTAAAAAAGTGAGTTCTATTGTTTTAAGAATTCACTTTTTCAAATGCGTATACTTTTTCTAGTATCAGTAGAATAGCAGAATAAATTAATCCAGGGCCTAGATTGTGAAAATGACAATCTAAAAGTGAAAGTAAGATAAATCCAAGGAGAGAACAGGATAGTGTAAATAAGGCTGTATCTCTTTTGGAAACTTGCAATAGTTTAATTGTTTGGTATCGATGATAAATGTAAGCGATAAGTCCTAAAATACCACAAGATGCTAATTGTTGTATGTAGGTGTTATGATAACGGGCAGGTAAAAAATTGTTTGTGTTGTTAGCAAAATTCCAAACATAGCCTTTGTAGGCATAAAAGCCTTCTCCAAAAATCGGGTGTTTGATAAAGTTTTTTAAACCTGTTTTATAAAGTTGGGTTCTATCGGCACTATAAAGTCCTCTTTCTTTTAAAGAAGCATAAATTTTATTAAAATCGACTTTAAGAATGAAAATTAAGGCAATTCCAATTATTAATGATAAAGCATAGGTAATAATGACTTCTTTGTTCTTTTGTTTATAAAGAGTGTAGATAACATTAGTGATGAAAATAATTGTTCCAAATAAAATACCATTTCGGCTTTGTAATAAAAGAATATTGATATAGAAAATAAGGCTTATTACTACAAAAATCCATTTTTGTTCTTTGGTATTGATATAATAAAATGGAGCAGGTAAAGTAATAACGCAGATTAGGGCAATGTTATTATATATTCCCCAACCAGTAAAAAGATTTCCCCTTGAAAATGGAGTAGAAGAATTAAACATATTAGCATCAATATACATATTAAAACATTCGATTACAATTAAAAATCCTAAACACATTAATAAGAAAGGAAAATAATTTTTGGATACTTTTTTCCAATCAACAGTATAGTAGAAAATAAAATAACTAAAAGTTATTGCGATTGATTGAAGTAATCCAAAGAATATTGTTTTTATTCCATAGTATTTAGTAAAAATTCCACCTAGTAAGGAAGTTATTAGTAATAATAAAAATCCTGATAATAATTTTGGTTTTATTCTTCTTTCGGGGTGTTTTATTACATCATAAATTATTCTTGAAACGACAACTATAAAGATAATTCCAACAATGATAGAAAGATGAATAATATTGCTTGTTTTACTAAATGTTGGAGAAGTTGCTCCTAAAGGGTTACTCTTTTTAGAAAAGGTCATATAACCACAACAAGAAATAGGAAAGAGTGGTAACATATCTTCACCAAAAAAGGTGGTAAGCACTATCAATAAAGCAAATATATAATAAATAGGTATTTCTAATCCAAAAACATTAGAAATGGTGGCTAAAAATATAATAAAAACGACCATTAATTTTGATTGTAAAATTTTATTTAATTTTTGGATAAATTCATTATTTTTAAATTTGTCATAAAACATTATTATCACCCGTACTTCTACTTACTATTAATTTAATATAACCTTTAATTATTTACAATATTTAATTCTTAATGATATTAATTTAAAAGAAATAAAGAGTTCTTTTTTAATGCAATATTAATGCTGATATGTTAAAATTATTGAAGTTAGGAGGGATTTAATTTGAGACTTAGTGCTAAACCAAGTGAACAAGGACAAACTGTTTCTAAAGTTGGAAATACTGATAAATCTCATATTATTATTGAATTTGCAGGATTAATGGAAGATTTAATTGCTCATTTTGCTGAATTAGGATATTTAATTGTTGGCAAAGTAGATTACGCTATTGAGCAAATTATGGAAGATTTAAACAATATTAGGTTAGAAATGATTACTCCAAATGTTGAAAATTTAACAAGATATAATTTGAATTGGTTAGATGAAAATATAGCGGAGTTTAAAAAACATATAACTATTAAAAATGAAGGCTTGCCTTTTGCTAATAATTTAACGGCTGCTAAAACAAACATCTTAAAATGTAAAGTTAGAGCAGCGGAAAGATGTTTCTACAAACTTATTAAGGAAGTTCCAGTTAATGAATTAATTGGACAATATTTAAACAAACTATCACATTACTTAGATTTGTTATTTACGCTCTTAAACATAATCCCTAAAAACATTGTTGAGAAGGAGGAAAAACGATGAAAAAAATACTTAATTTATGTTTAGTATGCCTTATTGCAGTTACTGCTTTAACAGGTTGCAATAAAGAAAAGAAAGCTAAGAAGTTTATTTTAGAAGGACAAAAAGGAATTGAAACTTTTGTGGATATAAATAAAGAAGAATTAGAAAACAAAATAACTCGAGGCGACGATTTTATTTTATATATCTATGGAACTACGTGTGCAAGTTGTGCAATGTTTACTCCTAAAATGATTTCATTTATTAAAAATACAGAGAGTGTTGTTTATAGAATTGATGCTTCATACATATCAAATTCAACTTTAGTTCCTGGACTTAAAGCGACACCTTCTTTAGTTTTTTATAACGAAGGAATAATCCAAAAATTAGTAGACCCAAGTAAAAACTCGAAACCTTTTGATTCTGTTGAAGGATTAACAAATTATATTCAAAAATATGCTTATTTACCTCAATTAAAAGAAATATCAAAAACACAATTAGATGAATTAATAAGCAATAATCAAGATTTTGTTTTATATATTGCTTCAGGTTCTTGTGGAGATTGTGCTCATTTTAAAAAGAATGTTTTAAACCCTTATTTGAAAAAATATACCGTTAATGAAAAATTCTATTTTATAGATGTTGACAAGTTTTTAAGCAGAAGTGAGAATGGAGAAACAACACAAGATTGGATTGATTTTAAAAATCAATATGGATTAAGTAAGATTGGTAATGCAACTTATGGATATGGTAGTGGATATGTTCCTACTATTCAAAGATATTCTTCTGGAACAATAGCAGGAGCTATGGTTTATCTAAATGATGTTACATTTGAAAATGACCAATTAGTAGTTACTGAAGGTTATTATGGAAATGAAAGTGGCAAAGTAGGTCAAACATATACTAGTTACACTGCTTATCAAGATGATTTATCTAGTTTCTATAAAAATAAATTTATTGCATTTATGGGCGAATAAAAGGTATAGATTAATTTCTATACTTTTTTAATTTATGTAAAAATTTTAAATGTTCCTAAGATTTAGCGAAAAATATAAAAACCCCTTATAAAATAAGAGGTTGTTTACAAAATGGTGCCACCTACCAGAATTGAACTGATAACTAATCCTTACCATGGACTTGTTTTACCTTTGAACTAAGGTGGCAACAAATAAATAATAAGGGATTAATATTGAAAAATCAACTTATTATTTATCTTTTGA
>CAYTZW010000007.1:0-45834 GCA_964442785.1 uncultured Erysipelotrichaceae bacterium | reverse complement strand
ATTATACACTATCTATTCAAATTAAGCAAATCCATAAAGAAAAAACATTAAAAATAGATTAACAAATTGAGTTTAATAGCAAATTCAATAAAAAAAACCGCATACTATTTGGTATTCTGCGATTTTTCCTTATAAGATTAAATAAGTTTTTTGATAATAATTTCAAGTATTTATATTTTTTATAGTTTTCTTGTTGTAATAAAGAATTTATCTAATTCCATAGATTTTTTTAAGACTTTTCTTTTGTTGTTCTGTAGATAAAGATAAAAAGTCTTTGCCTAATTCATATCCTAAAATGTGCATCAAAGCCGTCAATTCATCAATGCTTATTTCATTATTAATAAACATCATTGCAAATGATTGAATGATTTGTTCATTAGAAAATCCTTCCTTTTTAAAACTATTAATAACCATTTTTGCTTCTTTTACTGTCATCTTTTTATGTCCTCCTCTTTTTTTCTTAATCTTCCATTTTTTTAAGTATGCTACGATTTAATTTCAATTCAAACTTACCAATCTTATCTACAATTTGATTAATGTAATTAGTATTGATTTTTTCACAAGCCTCATCTATCTTATTTGAAGTCTCTTTAATTGTTGCCGAATGTTTAAAAATATCAGTTACTTGCTTTTCTAATATATCCAATGGATTATCTAAATATGTTTTTTTGATTTCGTCAAATTTTTTAATTAAATCTAACTTATCTTTTAATTCAATCATTTCTTTTTCTTTACTTAAAAGCAAATCACTAAACCTAGTAGTTAAAGAAGTAATCATATTTAAGAAAATCATTAAATATCCTGGTCTAACTACATACATATTTTCATATTCTCTAACTTTAAAGATAGGCAAAATGTTAGGTTTATCTAATTCTAAGTTGCTAACTAAAACTGAATATTTGCAATTCTTTTTGATTCTGTTTTTTTCTAAATCACTGTAGTAATCTTTATTAGTTTTCTTATTTTTAGAATCAGGATTTTCATCTTTCATATCTAAACACACAGAAGCAAGTAATTCATTTTCATTACAATCTTCATTAGCGTAAACTTTAAAGATAAAGTCTGCTTTACTTCCTTTTGTTTCTCCTTCCCCTTTAGAAACTTCGTTGTCTTTAGCCCACGTACAATTAAATAATCCATTTTGCATATATGAACTAACTTCATTATTACACCAAGCCTCTAAATCTTCACCTGTTTGTTTAACATTCATATTTGCTTTTTGTCGTTGTAAGTTTAATATAATTTCTTCTTTTTCTTGTATTTCTTCTCTGAATTTATCTTTTTGACTATTTAATGATTGTTCTAATTCAAGTTTTGCTTTAGATTTAATTTCTTGAATTTCAGCATCTTTTTTAGTATTTAACATTTCCATATCATTTTTATATTTGTTGATTTCATTAATATATTTATTTTCAATTTCTAATTCTTTTTGTTTTAATTGAGATTCTAATTTTGCTAGTAGTAAATTATGTTTATTCTCAAGTTCTTGATATCTTGTTTCTTCTTGCTTTTTAATATTACTTATTTCAAGTTTCGCTTTACTATTAATAGCTTCAATTTCAGTAGCTTTATTTTTTGTCAACAATTCAATTTGAGTTTTAAATTCACTAATTTGAGTTAAGTATTTAGAATCCATTTCTTGTTCCTTAATCTTCAAATTCGATTCTTGTTCTTTCTTTAACAATTCAATTTTATTATTAAGTTCATTGATAGTTTCTTGATACTTACTACCAACTTCTTTTTCTTTTAATTTAATATCATTTTCATTTTGTTGTTTTAATAATTTAATTTCATCTTGAAGTTTATTTATACTCATTTGATTTTCTGCTGACAATACTTTTTTAACGTCTTCAAGTTTACTTTGGTATACCCTGTCTTTTCCTGATTCAATAATTGAATCTATATATGATGTATCAACTTGGGCTAATTCTTTTAAATCAATTATGTCCCCTTTTAAAGCATCATCTGCTAATTCTAAAATCGTTTTTTCTTTTACAATAACATTTATTTTTTTCATCTTTTTTCCTCCTAAATTACATATAAACTCTTATTTTTTTAAACATTCCGTAATAAATGATACTATTTATTCTCCCTCCATATATCTCACTATATTTTCTATCATTTTTTTGTCAATTTCTGTATTTTTAAATTCTTTCCTTGCTAAACATCTATCTAAAATTTCGATAGAAGCATCAGGGTTAGATATATCCAATTTTAAAGATTCTTCATAAATAAATTCTAATAGTTGTTTTTCTACTTTTCTTTTACAAAATTTTTCTAATATTTTTAGCACTTCTTCTTTGCTCATTTCTTTAATAAATATAGGAGATAATCTACGTTTTAAAGCCTTATCTTGAAGAATTGTTTGTCTATATTCATCGTTAGTAGTAGCTCCTATAATGGTTATGCTACCATTTGATAAATAAGGTTTTACCATATTACCTAATGTAGCTGAATCACTTTCTCTACATTGACCCATTGTATACATCATATGAATTTCATCTATAAACAGTATTATTTTTTTGGGATATTTTGCATTAAAATCGTTTATATCATTAAGACAATTAAATACTTTTTCTTCAAATTCTCCCCTTAAAGAAGTTCCAGCCACCATTCCTGTTAAATCTAATTGTAATACATAATAATTATCTTTTATTTCGTTAGCAAATTTTTCAATAATTGCGGTTTTACCTGTTCCTGCCTCGCCAATTAATATAACATTTTTCATTCTTGATTTGTGTAATGATTCGTGTAATAAATCAAGTTCTTCTTTTCTACCAATTAGAGCAATTTTTTTCTTAAACAAAGATAAAAAAGGGTAGGCTACTTGCATCATTTGTATTTCATAGTCCATTTAACAAAATCCTCGCAGTCTGGAAATCCTTGATAATCAACATAATCAAATAAATCAGCATAACTTAAATTTATTGTATTATTTCTTATTCCCATTTTTTCATCATCCCTTCTAATAAACTAATTAAATATAAAGTTTCTTCTTTAGTTTCAGGAATATATTTAAGGTTATTAAGACCTAAAAGTTCAAATCTATTTACTTTTAGAGATTCACATAATTGTTTTATACGTTTTTCGCTCATTTGAGTACAATCATCACTCTCTAAATAAACGATATAAGTTCTAGGAATACCAGACAAATCTGATAATTCTCTTTGTGTAATGCCTAACCTTTCTCTAAGTTTTTTTATGTTTCTCATATTTTTCCTCCTAAAGTACATATTTTTTTATTTTCCGCCTTCAATTTGTTTTATTAATAAATTAGTTAACATCAAATAGCCTGTTTGATACTCAAATGAATATTCCTTAGCTTCTTTAACAAAATTTCTTAACTTCTTTTTATCAATCATTTTTATAATTTCACTCATATCCTTTTTTAAATATTCATCAATCGTCCTATATATTGATACAATTTCTTTATCTATAATACCGACCTTTACTTTCAAAGCATTTATATACATATATTTTTCAAATCCTATACTAGTTAAAAGTTTTTCAACTCCTAAGACAAATTTTTCATACGTGTTTTCGGCACAAAACATATCGAAACCACCAAGTTTATACAATAGTTCTTGTTCTACTATTCTTATACCAGAACAAACACTTTTACTATTAGGTTTATCTTCAAAAAGTAATTCATATAAATTCACTCTTTTATCGTAACATTTCTTCAAATAATAGTTCCTTTGATAATCAAAATCATATAAATCCACTAAATGTTTAAAATTAATATGATGCATTGAAGCTATTGTCAAATTAATGTCATTTAAATCATATAAATAATTAATTAATTTTTCGGTTTTTAAAATAGACCTTGTGGTATTAGTCATTAAATCTTTATACTTATTAACATCAAATTTTTCAGTTTTCCGCATATACCTTTGTTCAATATAGGCTTTATAACCTCTTTCTTCAAAAATGTCATTCACTGCAAATAGGAAAGATACATTATTTGTTATATTAGCAGCATTTACCATAAACTTTATAACTTTAGATTCTGAATGATACTCTTGTTCTAATATATCAAACAAAAGATTAAGTTTTTGAAGATTACCATTATAATTTAAACTAAAATTTTCAAATTCATCAATAACTCCATATCGAGTGTCGCTAGATAAAAAATACCATACTTTATCTTTCTTATGATACACGACATCAGAATACATACTTACTGGTATTTCAATTTGGGGCAACCTTTTTAATTCTTCCTCGGTATATTCATAATAATACTTATCTAAATCCAAATCATCAGGAGCGTCTTTCAATAATTCCAGTAATTCTTCTTTTTTAAACCACATATCATCCATATCGTAATCAGTATTAAAATCAACGTCAAAATGATGTTGGTAATAACTTCTAATTCCCTGTTTGGTAACTCCAGGTAAAAATCCACAAATAATATCAGCAGGTTTTTTTACCCATTTTTCATAATATAAAGGAATGTAATCCACTATTTTTCACCTCCATTATACAAAAATTCTTTAAATATGCTTTTATAAGCAAAATGCACATTTTTTTCAATTTCGTTTTTATGTTTTTTATACAATTCATTTATTTCTTCTATTGTTTTATTCATAGATTGTTCATTATTAATAATATTTTCTATTCTTTTTAAAGAAATTACAGATTGGTGAACATCTTTATCAATCAAATAATTTTGTCCATATAACAAATCATTTGGATAAACCGAATATCGTAACTTAATTGTATTAGCTTCAGTAAAAGTTAAAGATGTCAAAAATTCTTCCACTAAAAACATAAAAGTATCAGTTGCATCGCTTTCATCTAAAAGTAGATTTTCAAATATCCACTTTTTAATCTTTGGATAACTATTTTTATCAATTTCCCTATTTTTACTAGCATATTCCCAATAATCTCTAATTGAATTTGTTTTAAAATCTTTGTCCTTTTTAAAAATAAATAAAGGTTCTTCCATTTTTCCTAATCTTCTTATTTTTATTTCATCTAAAATATAAAATTTAAGAGGAAAATATTGTCTATCTAACATATTGGTATAATCTATTAAAAGGTCAGTCTTTTCCTTACTATTTCTAGCATTTTTTAACAAATATTGAAAATAAACTTTATCAATCATAAAAGAATATTTAGGTTTAATAATACTTTCATTCAAATCCCAAATCATTGTATCAACACTACAATCAATATGTTTCAAAGAACCAAAATCCATATTATCATACACATCAGGCCACTTTACATCTAAATAAGTGTATATTTCTTGTAATTCTTCCTTGGTCTTGATATAGAAATTTCTTAACAAAGAATGAGCAAACTTCGCAATTTCTTCTTTGTTTTCATTTCTTTTTATTTTTTCATCAATAATTAATTTTGTATAGTTATTCATAATAACCTCCTTTTTTATTGTTGCATTAAAAATTATTAATAGGGCAGATTAGGTAAAATAGAAAAAAGAAAGGAGCTTACTATAGAAAGGAATCTGCCCTATATTAGATAATCAGAACAAAAGAAAAGGAGCGGTGCCTGTTCTGATTACACTTTTACTTTAAAATGATAAAAAATTTTTTTTCAACACAAATAGCTTTACCATTCAAAATAGAAAAGACCTATAATGATGTATTACTTTGTAATACACATTATATAACCATATTTTATCCACATTTTTTTATCAAAAAGCATAAAAAAAGCAAAGATTAATCTCTGCCTTTTTCCAATATCTTATTCAGTATTTTGTTACTACTTTTTATGTTCATAACCACAACAAGAGCATTTATAATGAAAAACTATTTTATATGAAATGCCTTTCACATAAGAATGACCTTCTTTATATTCTCCTTTGGTTTCTATTGTGCCTAACTGTTTTCCATTGCTGTCTTTTACGTCATATTTTGTATATTCGTAACCACCTTTTACATACTCTTTATCGACATATTCAGATTTTTCTTCTTTAGTCAATAAAGTTGTACCATAAAAATTACAATTTCTACACCTATTTCTAGCCTGTCCAACAAATAAAATAATAGAACTTCCTAAACTTATAATAAAAATTATTGTTGGAATGTTTTTAGTTTTTAAAAAGATTATAAAAATTAAGGAAACAAAACTAATAAACAAAGAAATATTAAATAATACTTTATTAAATACAACATAATTACCAACATATTTTTCTTCATCAAGTTTTAAAGCAAATTGCATTCCTATACCCAACAAAAAAGGAATAACAATCAAGATAATTACAGTAATCAATAAAGAAATATGTTTTTCAATATGCCAATTATAAAATAGAACAGTACCTATTCCATATCCTACAATAGTAAGCAAAGCCAAGACAACAAGTAAGGCTTGACCACCTTTGTTTTTTTCGTTTTTAAATTCACTTCTATTAAAAAACTTTTCTTCAGGAATATTTTTCAATTTTTTTCTACAAGTTTCTGCTAAACTTTCATTTCCTTTAGCTTCTGCAGCTTCCAAATATTTTTTAAAAGCCATTCTACTATTATTTTCTTTTTGCAATTTACTTTTCATAATCTCACCCTAAACTTTTTCATTACTTTTGTATAGTATGACACGATTTTTTTTGAAAATAAAGTGAAGTTTAAAAATAAAATACAATATGAAACAACTTTTTGTTAAAATCACCAAAATTCAAAAAAATTTAATTAACTAATAATTACTTTTATAAAAGTTTTCTTTCCTTTTTTAACAATCAATTCTTGATTTTTGTTTAATATCAAAATCTCATTAATATCATTTTTTCTAATATTATCAATTTCAATACCACCTTGTTCTATCAATCTTCTTGCTTCACTTTTTGATTTTATAATGGATAAATTTGCTAGAAAATCTAAAATGTTTATTTTATCCGTATTTTTGACTGTTTCAGCAGGCATATTCGCAGTATTTATATTTCCGTTTTCAAAAAGATTTTTAGCAGTTTCTTGGGCTTTTAAAGCTTCTTTTTCTCCGTGAACAAGTTTTGTTACTTCAAAAGCCATAAGTTTCTTTGCTTTTACAATATCAGTAGCACACATTTTCTTAATTTCTTCTATATCTATTTTTGTAAAAAACCTTAGTAACCTTTCAACATCGGCATCTAAACAATTCACAAAGTGTTGGAAAAATTCAAAAGAAGATGTTTTTTCTCTAGATACCCATAGTGTTCCTTTTTCTGTTTTTCCCATTTTAACACCCTCTGAATTTGTAAGAAGGGGACAAGTTAAGCCCATCATTAAAGGTCTTTGAGTACCGTCCTTAAAATTCATTTTTCTTGATAATTCAACACCACCACAGATATTACCCCATTGGTCAGAACCACCAATTTGAAGAACACAATTAAACTTATCATTCAAATGAACAAAATCAAAAGACTGCATCAGCATATAACCCATTTCCATAAAGGTTAAACCACCTTTTTCAAGTCTATTTTTGTATAGGTCTTTGCTTAACATTTCATTCACATTAAAATTAACACCAACATCACGCAAAAAGTCAATGAAAGAAATAGGTTTTAACCAGTCAGCATTGTTTACTATAAGTGCGGGATTATCACCGTCAACACGGACAAATCTTTTAATTATGTTACTGATTTCTCTTGCATTTCTTTCAACATCTTCTTTTGAAAGCATTTTTCTCATATTTTCTTTGTTTGTTGGATCACCAATTAAAGCAGTAGCACCACCAACAAGAATAATACATTTATGTCCACAGTCTTGCAAAATTCTTGCCATTTGAAGTCCAAAGAAATGTCCAATATGCAAGTCATCAGCAGTAGGATCAATACCAATGTAAAAAGTTATCGGTTTTTCTTTTAATAATTTTTTAGTTTCTTCTAAATGTGTGGTTTGAAAAACAAAACCACGACTTTCTAATTGCTCAAAAGCATCATTTCTAAATTCCATAATTTTTTCTCCTTTCACAATCATAAAGAATTTATTTAAAATCATAATTATTCTTTTGCCCATATCAATGGGCATACCCTTTTATAATCCATATTTTCATAATTTCAACTCCCTTTAAACAAAAAATCTGCCATAAGTTTTTCTAATGACAGACCTTTATTATTTTATTCAATAAAAAACTGCCACATAGTTAATCGCTATATGACAGATAATTTTTAATATTTCTATTTATTTGCAAAACAAAACATCTACATATAGCCTTTCTAAATGTAGTAGTAATAATATGAAGTTTGTGCAAATAAATTTTTCATATTTCAACATCTCCTTGATGTAAATTATTATATGACAATGCTATAAAAAACACAATAGTCAAGAATTGTCAGTGGTTAACTTGTTTATATAAACACTGCATAAACATAAATTACAGGAGCCAAAACATAAACAAGAAATACCGATAGCACGATTATTTTTCATAAAAAGTAAGACTATTCCTATTATATTAAATATAATAGATGTAATAGCATAAGATATACTAATGATTTTATTTTTTTTCATATTTTTCTTTTTAATAGTTGTATTGTCAAAAGTTTTTTTGATTATTTAATTCGGAATTTATGAATGATTTTGATTATTATATAGACTTTTTTGGGCAATTATTCTTCATCTTTTTTAACATCTAATAACTTTTTATTAGTTGCATTTGCAGGTGAAATAATACTTTTACCAAGTTGTTCTTCATATTCTTTTCTAGCATTTTTAGCAATAGTTCCACCACGTTTAGCAATTTGTTTGCTTTCATCGAAAGTTTGGGGATTTTCATTTTTAGATAGACCAGTTGTTGTAACTTCAGCAAGCATATTAAGGACTAATTCAATATTTGTCATATTATCTCGCAAATTTTCTTTCTTTAATCCTTTAAATTCTTTGTATTCTTGCACACTCATTCCAGACCACGCTTTTGTCATTTCATTTGTTAGAATTGCATAGTCTTTTTCTTGTGTAATACCTTTGTCTTGCCATTCTGCCGTGAGTTCCTTACGCATTTTGATTGTCATCATTCTTTGAGCTATCCATTCTTCTGAATATCCTTTTTCTCGATACATTGTAATTGCTCTATCTATTGCTTTTTGAGGATCTGCAATTTCATCAAGACGCTCACTTCCAACTTGTGCAAGCCAAACCTTGAAAGGTTCTGCTTTTGGACTAGGAATAGATTGAATTAAACGCAATATTCCTTTTGTGTTAAGAACATCTTGCTTGTAATACTTTCCATCAGACGACTGTAATTTCAGTTGACTACAATTTGTAGCCAACTCACTACCTTCACCTTTTAGTCTTGTTTTTAATACACTCCAATATTTTCTAGGATTTGGACTATCTGTTAAAATGCCAACAATGTCCACGACTGAAAAATACCAATCTTCTTCTTTCTCATTCCATTGTGTTCTAATTTTCCTATCTTCAAAAACTTTAATATTTGACATTTGTTTTCTCCTTTCCTGTCAAAAATATTGTACCATATATAAGTTATAAACCTGTATCAAAAATTACATTTTTTTCAATCTTTTATTTTAATTATTTTTGTAAATTAGCACAAAAAAAGAATGTAGAAAATTCTACATTCAATTTCACTTAATTATTAAGATAACAGCCAGTCTAAAACATTTATTTGTTGTATTCCGTTATAAGATATAATTGGTTCATTATCCATTGTTAGTAAAAACTTTGGATTATGGTCTTGTATATTAGCTAATGGTTCTAATTCTCTTGCCAAAGTTTTATCATCTTTAACCTACTATCATAACAATCTCCTTTCTTACTATTAAGAATTATAGTGCAATGCCTAAACAAAGTCAGCATAAGTTGGAAATTCAGTTCTAACTTTTTCATAAAAAATACAAAATTGGAAATTTAATTCCAACTTTTTTTGTAAAAATTCATTTACATTACTTACAAATTTAGAAAATATTTCAAAACAAAAATCGCTGAAAATGCAATACTACACATTCTGTGATTTTGTATTAAGCAATAATAAAACATCTATTGTTTATAAGACTTTTACTTTCATTAAAATGTGTATGTACTGATAAAAGTCTTTTTGATTATCCAGTTTTGAATTTACGAAAATCAAATTAGTTGTTGCAATTTTTATTTTGCCGTTCTTTTAATTAAAATTTCTTTTATATCTTCAATAGCTTTATTTTGATTAAATCTGCCATTACCAACGGGATAAAATAAAGCGTAACTTTCAAATGTTTTTTCATCTATCTTTAATAAAAATTTTTGTTGTCTTGCTGTTGATACTGTAATGGGCTGTTCTAACATTATTGAAGATACTTGATTTCCAAAGAAAAATATTTTTTGAGGATTAACAATTTTTAATTCCTCTTTTAACAAATCTTTATATTGTAAAAAGATACTATCGGGCAATGGTCTAGCATCATCTTGTGTACATTTAGCAAGATTTGTTATCCATAAACCTTGTGTTTTGACTTCATTATATACATATTCACAAAATTCAGGTGTCCAATCTTTTGATTTTTTAGATTTGATTTTTTCATTTATAGTAGCATTAAACAACCCACACTTTGTAAGAAAATCCCATATTTGTTTTGTTCCAAGCCATTGAGCTCTCAATCCTTTCCAAGATTTGTCAGTCGCAATATTTCTTTTTGTTGGGTTCATAAATACAAGAGCAACTCGTGGATTACAATCTTCTCCACACCCATAAACTGAATTCAAGTCTTTTGAACCATAAGCATTTTGTAATTCATCATATTTTTTTAACATTTCAATAATTTTACTCATATAAATTCCTTTAATCCTAATATTTCCTTAAAATTCAATTTCCATAACTTTTGCATTGCCAATTTCAAAATTAGAATAATCATTGTCTTGTGGTTTTCCATTAAAATAAAAATGTGTAATTCTACCTACACCGCTATGAGCGACAATCAAAATATTTTTACCTCTATAATTTTTTAAATCAGCATAAAAACTTGCAATTCTATCAAACATTTCTGGTATAGTTTCCATTTTGTATGGAATTTTATCATTAGCGTTCCACCTTCTAAATTCACAAATGTTTGCAGGCTTTCCAGTTATTTCACCATAATCTCGTTCTTTTAATCTATCATCATAAATTACATTTAAGTTTTTATGGTACTTAATAATTTCAGCAAGCGTTTGTTTAGCTCGAAGTAATGGAGAACAAAAACAAATATCAAACTCAATATCTTTTAAGTTTTCAGCAGTTTCTAGTGCTTGTGCAAATCCTTTATCGTTTAAAGGAGTTGCTGACCAACCAGTAAGTAAATTTCCATTTGCATTATCATCCGTTTGGCCGTGTCTAACAAAATAAATCATATTTTTCTCCTAATTCTAAATCAATAATATTCATATCTTTTTTCTCATTATAACATAAATACTCAATGATTGAAAAGCAGATAAAATATCAGTGAAAGAAAAATGATATTTTTCAAAAAATATAAAACTAAGCCATAAAGACACCATAATAAAAAATAGTAATTTGCATAACATTTTAACTAAGTATTTAAAAACGAACCGTGAATTAAAATAAAGGTTCGTTATATTCGTGTATATTTTATTACTATCAAAAGTTTTTTAGATTATTAATTTGCAAAACACTTTTTAAAATATTTTCCAAAAACTGTCGGAAGCACTAATTTCTGTTTCACTTAATGATTTTGCTGTATCTTTTATTTGTTTAATTATTTGCTCTTTTTGTTCATCTGGGATTTCATCTTCAGTTAAGATTTTAAATTCCCCACTTTCCACATATTTTTGCAATTCTTCATATACGTTCTTAATATATTCTTTTCCTACAATCTTAACATTATCTTTCGTTCTATAACAATCACAATGTCCACATTTATTGCTTTGAGGAACTGACTCAAAATTTTTGTTTTCTAAAAGATATATGTATCCACTTTTATTTCCAACCATTTTTTTAAAAAGATTAGGCTTGAGTTCAAAAAAACATTCTTGACCATTGAAGGTCGAAAAAAGATTTGGTTTACTTCTTGCTATATATGTCAAAGCAACCAACCTATTTGATGTTGCATATACATATCCATCTCGGCTGTTACCTGTTGTAAGTTCCAAAATATTATTATCTTTACTTCCGTGAAAAAATTGCATATTCCACTCCTTTAAAATATTGTATTTTTTAAATCTTATGGTGCTGGCTAGAGGACTTGAACCCCCAACCTACTGATTACGATTCAGTTGCTCTACCAAATTGAGCTAAGCCAGCTTAATCATAAGTATAAGATTGATTTTTTTAGTTGTCAAACAATTTAAGATTAGAAAATATAAAATATTTTTTGTAATTTATTGCTATAAATGATAATATTATCTTTAAGATAAGTGGTGATAAAATTGGCAAAAAAGGCAATTATTAATGATAAAGTAGAAAAAGAAAGTAAAACTACTAAAAAAGACACTATTAATTCTAAAAATAGTTCTCAACAAAAAGATACTAATCAAACAAATAGTAATACTCGACAAATGAAAAAAGTTGAAACTTACAGCAAAGAAACTAAGCAAATGAAGAAAGTTGAACCTGAAGTAGAAGAAAACAAAAAGAAAAGAAAATTCCCTTTTTTCAAGAAAAAAGAAGTTGTTGAATTAGCTCCTATTAACGTTGGAAAAAAAGCAAAAGTCGATTTAAGTAAAGGATTAAGTTCTAAAGCAGTTGAAGAAAGAACTATAAGAGGTTATGTAAATAATACCCATTCTGGAAGTACAAAGACAATTAAGAAAATAATTTTCTCAAATGTTGTTACTTTCTTTAACATATTAATGATATTAATCGCTTTATGGCTTATTTCAGTTGGTTCTTGGAAAAATATTGTTAGTTTTATGCTAGTTGTATCAATGAATACAATTATTGGTATTGTCCAAGAAATTAGAGCAAAGAAAACGATAGATAATTTATCTTTATTATCTAGTCCTGTTGCAACTGTTTTAAGAGATGGAGAACAAAGAGAAATACCAATAACAGAACTTGTTATTGATGATATAATGATTTTCAATGCTGGAAAACAAATATGTTCCGACTGTATTGTCAAAGAAGGAACAGTTGAAGTAAATGAATCATTACTAACCGGTGAATCTGATGCCATTGTCAAAAAAGAAGGCGATACTTTATTATCAGGAAGTTTTATTATTTCAGGAGAGTGTAAAGCTAGAGTTGAAAAAGTTGGTAAAGATAACTATATTGAAACATTATCTTCTCAAGCAAAAAAATATTCTAAACCAAAATCAGATTTATTAAGGTCTTTGAATTTAATAATTAGAACCATTTCTATTTTAATTATTCCTATTGGAGTTATTCTATTCTTAAATACCTATATGGGTACTAATAGCACTTATGAAGAAGCCGTAGTTGCTACTGCAGGTGGTGTTATTGGAATGATACCTTCAGGCTTATTTTTAACCACCAGTATTGCTTTAGCAGTAGGGGTTATTAATTTAGCTAAAAACAAAACTTTAGTACAAGAGTTATATTGCATTGAAATGTTAGCTAGAATTAATGTTTTATGTTTAGACAAAACAGGTACTATTACAGACGGAAGTATGACTGTTAAAAATGATATTATATTAGATGATAAAACAACCGAAATTAAAAATATTATTTCTTCAATGAATTATGCTTTAAAAGAAAATAATCAAACTGGTCAAGCTTTAATGGCTAAATATGGAAAAACTAAAAAATATGCTTTTACAGATATTATTCCTTTCTCAAGTGCTCGAAAATATAGTGCTGTTAAATTTGAAAAAATAGGAACTTATTACATTGGTGCTCCTGAATTTATTCTAAAAGATAAATATTCCTTAGTATCTGACAAAGTTGAAAAACAAGCTGCTTTAGGTTATCGAGTTTTATTACTAGCAAAATCAGAAAATGAAAAGAAAGATATTATTCCTGTTGCTCTTATTATTATTGAAGATACTATTAGAAAAGATGCTGTTCAAACTATCACTTACTTTAAAAACAGCGGAGTTGAAGTGAAAGTTATTTCAGGAGATAATCCTTTAACAGTTTCAAAAGTTGCTTTAAGAGCAGGTATTTCTCACGCTGATGAATATATTAGTTTAGACGGTTTAACCGATGAACAAGTAAAAGAAGCTGCTACTAAATATACGGTTTTTGGTAGAGTTAATCCTCGTCAAAAACAATTACTAGTCAAAACTTTAAAAGAAAATGGTGGAACAGTAGCAATGACAGGAGATGGAGTTAATGATATTCTAGCACTTAAAGAAGCAGATTGCTCTATTGCTATGGCAAGTGGTTCTGAAGCAACAAGAAATGTTTCACAACTTGTATTATTAGATTCTAACTTTTCTTCAATGCCAAAAGTAGTTAAAGAAGGAAGAAGGGTTATCAACAATGTTGAAAGAGTAGCAACTTTATTCTTAACTAAAACAATTTTCTCTTTCATTCTATCTTTACTAGTTATTTTATTAAACAAACCTTATCCAATTCAAACTATTCAACTATTTTTAGTTGATTTCCTAGTAATTGGAGTTCCATCTTTTGTACTTGCTATAGAGCCTAATAATAGTGTTATAAAAGGTAAATTCTTGATAAATGTATTTAAAGATGCCTTACCTGGTGCTTTGGTAGTTATAACAAACATTATCATTGTTTATGCTTTTGCAGGAAGCTTGAAACTTTCCAACGAAACAATTTCTACCATTATTGTTCTTTCAACTACCGTAACTTGTATGATGGTCTTGTTTAGAGTTTGTAAACCATTTAATTTCTTACGAGGATTGTTATTCTTCTCTATGTTTACATTATTTATTTTATGCGCAACATTCCTTGGAAAAATCGTATTTGATTTTGTGGCCTTAGATACCCCTAGTGTTATACTATTATGCTTATTAATTGAAACATCTTATATTCTTTTAAAAGTTTATGCTTCGGCTTATAAAAAGATAAAAGAATGGATAATCAATTACTTAGTTAAAGTATATAAAATCGTTGATGCAGATGAATATTATTATTAATTCAAAATCCTTAGGTTTCATTATCTAAGGATTTTTAGTTTTTTAAATTCTTGGACGGTTTAAAAAAATAAGACAAGCACTCTAAAATTTATAGATATTGAAGTTCAAGAAGAAAAGACCTCTTATAATTAAGTAGGTCTTTCCATATGGATTTTAACACATTACTTTCAAGGTTTTGTTTTGATAGTTCCAGTTTTGTAGATAATATTATTAATACTATCGAAATCAATGATAGAATTATAAGTTAAAGAAAAATATTCAATAATTAATATGTCTTTAATATAATAATTAATGTTTCTTATGGTTGTATATAAATTTAAAAAGATTTAGAGCTAGAATTATGTTAATTTTAACATACAAAAAGAAAGGATGATGTACTATAAGAATACACCACCCTAGATTTTATAGATTTTGGGGTTCTAAACTTCACAACTACCCTAAACAACTTAAAATTTAAAGAGCTATAAATGTTTTACAATTATTTCTATCAGTTTGTTATCAAAAGCATAATATAATTTAGTTTCTACAGCATTTACTGAAAAAGCTGAGTAAGTGCTAAAACTATGTACAAACCTATATTCTTCTCCATAATCTGTATTATATTTAGCATAAACCACTATTTCTTCATTAGGATTATTATTAGAGCCATATAAATTAGACCAAATAGAATACCTATAAAAATTACCACTTGATCTATTAGAATTTTTGAGGACAGGAAAAACTTTATCACTACCTGAAGTCACTTCGTCAAAATTGCCTATTCTTGTTATAAAATCATTATTATCCTGGTATCGTACCAATAAAAAATCTTTCACATCTAGTTCAATAAATTCAAATTCTCCACCAGAATTTAATGGTAAATCTAAAAAACTATAGTTACCCGCTGGGTATTCATACAATTCACCCCTACTATCATACATATACCAATCACCTTGCACTAAATATTCTTTACCACCATTAATCACTGCAGATTTAAGTTCTTTTCTAGTATCTTTTTCTTCTATTATAACATTTTTGCCAAATGCCTTTGTTTTATTATCAGATGCACACTGTCTAAAATATGCAGTCAAATTATAATCTTTTCTAATATTCCTAAGAGTTGCAACATCATCCATAGCATCTAAACTTTTCCCTCCATATCCACTCCATTTAAAAAAGCAATATCCTTCTTTAGGAGTTGCAATAAGTTTTGCATTCGTATCGAATTCATATTTCCCTTCGCCTTTAACAGTTCCCTCACCAACTATAGTAACAGAAACAGTACATTTATCTTCTTTATCTTTATCACACCCTGTAACAGCCAGCACATTTACAAAAATCAAACCTAAACCTAATGCTCTTAAAAATTTTGTTTTCATAATATTCCTTCTTTCAAATCTTACTACCTTCATTATATATATATATATATATTTTTTTGCAAGAAAAAAGATTGTTTTAAAACAATCTTATACATTTAGTTATTTTCTTTTCATTATCATATTCATACATTCCTAAAGGAGTTCTATCTTTATCCAAATAAAGAGTTTTTCCCTTTGTTATTTTATTAATATAATGGCCATATTTTATCTCTTTTAATTCATCATCAGTTGCTATTTGAATATTAAATGAAGATTTTAAGGCATTTTCGATAGAAATAAGATTGAAATTTCCTTTTTCCATATCTTCTAAAGTGTAAGAATTTTCAATTAAATATTCGCCTGATTTTGTTCTAATTAGAGAAGTCATACAACCGATATTATTTAACTTTTTAGCAATATCTAAACATAACGACCTAATATATGTTCCTTTAGAACAATCAACTTTAAACTTTATCTCATCTTCCTTAAACTCTAACAAAGTAATATTGTGTATTTCTATTTCACGACTTTTAACTTCTACTTTTTGATTACTCCTTGCATATTCATACAGTTTTTTTCCATTCACAGACAAAGCAGAGTACAAAGGGGGAGTTTGAAAACTTTTACCCAGAAAACTTTCCAAGACATCTTTTATTTCTTTTTCTGAATAATTAGGCACTTCTTTTTTTTCTACAATTTCACTTTCCAAATCTAACGTAGGAGTTAAAATACCTAATTTTAAAGTTGCAATATATTCTTTTCTATTTTCAAGTAAAAACCTTGAGATTTTCAAAGCCTTTCCAATCACTATAATCATAAGTCCTTCTGCTAAAGGGTCTAAAGTTCCACAATGACCAATATCTTTTGTACCTAACATTCTTCTAAGTTTATATACTAATGAAGAACTCCCAAGTCCTTTAGGTTTATTAACAAGCAACACTCCGTCCATACAATCTCCTTTTAATTTCTTTTTGTTAATATTATAATATAAATCACGAAAAGGTGGAATAAATATGTCAATGAAAAGAGTTTTAGGCTGTATTAAAAAAGCTGATAAAGAATATAATTTAATTGAAGAAAATGACATTATCGCAGTAGGAATAAGCGGTGGTAAAGATTCTTTAGTTCTTTTAGAAGCCTTAAATACCTACAAAAGATTTGCAGGTAAAAATTTTGAAGTTATTGGCATTCATATCAAAATGGGATTTCCTAATATGAATATAGACCCTATGATAGAGTATTTTAAAAATAAAAATATTAGATTAGAAATTTTTGACAATGATATTTATTCCTTATTAAAACAACATTTAACTAATAAAGGACAATTACCTTGCTCAATTTGTTCCAGAATGAAAAAAGCTGCCGTTAATCAAGCTGCTAAATCTTTAAATTGTAATAAAGTTGCTTTTGCTCATCACGCTGAAGATGCCATTGAAACATTACTAATGAATGCCATATATGGAGGAAGAATTGCTACATTTTCTCCTAAAATGCACCTTGATAATATTGATATAGATTTTATTAGACCTTTAGTCTATGCTAGAGAAAATTGGATTTCTATGGCAGCTAAAAAGTTTAATATGCCTGTTATAACATCTACTTGTCCTAATGATAAGCATACTCAAAGAGAAGAAATGAAAAAAATGCTAAAAGAATTATATCGAAAATATCCTTCTGCTAAGGATAACTTCTTATTAATGTTACATAACGATACTAAATTTGATTTGTGGCACCCTTTAAAAAACGAAGATTAGTGTAAATTTAAAACTTAATATCTTTACGTGTGTTTATTATTTTAAGGTTTTATATGTAATTATTTCTTTAAAAGCAGTTGAGGTAGTTTTACCATTTGGATAGCCAATGGCAAACCCTGATATAAGTTCATAATCTTTTACTTTCAAAACTTTATTTATTTCTTTTTCTGCAAATAAAATATCCGTTGTCCATAAAGCACCTAATTTTAAATTAACAGCAGTAAGAAACATATTTTCTAAGCAAGCACCTAATGATAGCAAGTCAGCATATTCATTTCCTTTTAAATTTTTTTTATAAACTAAAATTAATGCAGGAGCTTGTTGAATAGCAATGGCAGTTTTGTAAACACTATTGTTAAAGATTAAGGATTCTTCGGCAACTGAACTTGTTTTTTGAACCCAGTCAATCATTTTAAAGGCAATTTCATCTTTTTTAAGATTTTTTAAAACGACGAATTTCCAAGGTTGTCTATTTTTAGAAGAAGGTGCTAAAGCACCATTTTTAATTATTAAATCAATATCTTCTGCACTGACATCTTTAGTTAAAAACTTTCTAATAGTTCTTCTTTTTTCAATTACTTTTTGAAATTCCATTTACTACCACCCCATTTGCTTATATTATACTTTAATAACTTAATAAAGAAAATAATTAATTGTTACATAAAAAGAATACAAAAAATAAAAATAAGTGATATAATAACCATATGGGGTTGACTGGTTTCGACGGGTACCTGATGGTTATGAGGAGCAGTCTAGTGGCTAAGTAATAGCTAAAAAAATAACTGGCGAAAGACAATTCGCATTCGCTGCTTAATTTTCAAAGGAAAACATAAGCACGACATTGGTATTAGTAATATCTAGTAGCTAATATTGGTGTAATTTTACTAGGTTAAGTGCTATAAAAGCTTATAATATAGCAACGAAAACTCTATAAGCTGGCTAATAAGATGTTTGCTTATTTATAATGTATTAGTGAGATTTTAAAATAAGATAAACTGTAGTCGCCTTATAAGTGTCGATATTCGGACATGGGTTCAATTCCCATCAACTCCACCATTATGTTGATAAATCCTTACTGCGTAAGGTTTTTTTAATGCTTAAATACTTGAAAAGGAACATTTCAGGAACATTTTATAATTTTTCTATTGTTTCAATAATACTTTTTCTTCTATTTACAGACAAGGGATATATATTTAAAGTATTACATACAACTTATAGGTTATTTTTGGCAATTAAACTTTTAATCTATTTTATCTATGTCATCTATAAGTTTATAGTAAATATGTATTTTTTATGTTGTTGAGGCCTTTTTTAAGTTCTTTATATACACTCATTGATTAAAATCTAGTTTTAATTTTACAAAAAAGTCTTATTTAATCTGTTATATTAATTAGAAATATTTACAAATCAAAAAAAATGTCATATACTAATCATAGAGTTAGATGGACTGTCTGGAGTCTAGTCGACTCTTTTTTTATTTTTAAATATTAATTTTAAAATATCATAAAGAATGACTAGTTCAATTAAACTAATAATATTATCAACCATTTCTAATACATTAAAATGGTAACTCCTTCCTGCCAAGCAGAAGAAAAAAGACTTACTGACATTTCTGCTTTAAGTCCATTTAACCAAATATCAGCAATCAACTTCTGCTGACTATTCAATTATAGCATAAACCAAATAGTTGGTGGTACCGACTATTTCTCAACTTTTTCTTCTTTAATTTACATAATTTTTTTATTTATATTATAAGTTTCAACTGAAATCACTACAATTATTTCTTATTAATCCTTGCTATCGATTATTGTGTCATCTTCCATAATAATTCTTTGAATTTATTTCTAACATAGCGATTTCTAATAGAAACTCAATAAAGTTTAAAATTTTCAAAATTTAAAAACCTTTATTTTTTTCTTATATACATATTTGAAAGTTCTTCTAAAGAAACACCATAGACAGCCTGCATATTTTTATCACTTATAAAGAAAATTGAATGTAATTGACCATTTTCATTATAAGGAATTTTTTGATCTTTTAAATATCTAAATTTTAAGGCTATTTCTTTATATGGTAATCTTTTTAATTGTTCTTGATATGCTTTATCAATATTATGTTTGTCGAAAAATTCATTTAGTTTTTCATTATTTTTATTTTCATTCCAAATCATTCCATAGTTAGATAAATCAGCATATCTTTGTTTACCAATCATTTGATCTTTGTAATCAATAAGTTGTTTTTTTAACCATCTTCCTAGTTCTATTCCTTCATCATCATAATCAACACCATTTAAAGTCTTAAAATCGGCAGGAATACTTAAATTACCATAATGTTCACGATAATTACTAATTAGTTGGTAGTATTCTTCTAAAGTTGTTTTTTTTCTTTTGATTTCTTTACCATTCCAAGTTATTTTTAATTCTTCTAGTTTTGCTATTTTATCAGAACTAAGCTTTTCTTGTTTGTGTAAGGATCTTTGCCTTGTTACCCACATTCCTAAAGGAAAACTATCTTGACAAACATATAGGTCTTTAACATCTAAATTATTATGTTTTTGGTAGTATTCTTTAGCGTGTTCATATCCGCTTTTCCATTTTTCTTCCGCTGTATTTTTATTAATTTGGTTTAAAACTTCTTTAGCATTACTTTCTTTTTCCCAAATCATTCCAATTTCATTAAGTTTATCAATCTCTGCTTGTGTAAAATATTTTACATCTTCTCTTTTAGCATAATGAGATCTTTGAAGCTTAATCCATTGTCCTAAGTTTATTCCTTTTTCGTCTTTTGTAATACCATCACTGGTAATAAAGTCTGCAGGAACATCTAAATTTCCATATTCTTCATAATACTTTTTTGCCAATAAATAGGTAGACTTCCATTTGCGAATGCTATATCCTACAGAGCGACATTTATTATTATCAAATTGCCATTCTATATCTAAATCGTTTAACTTTTTAATTCTTTCTTCGCTTATTTTTTCTCCTCCATTAGGATTTTTTTGATATAAACCTTTTTGTTGTAAAAGCCAAACATAAAGATTATGACCTTTTTCATCATAATGGATACCATCTTTGGTTTTAAAGTTTTTTGGTAACATTATATGTCCATTTTTTTGATAATAAGTTTGACAAAGTTGGTATTTAATCTCCCAATCCATATCTGTTTGAAACCAAGGTTTTCCTTTTTTAACAGACCATTGCATACCAATATCCTCTAACATATTTATTTGTTCTTCCGTTATTTTACTATTAGAGTATTCTTTCTTTTGGTAAGCTTCTCTTTGAAGTCGTATCCATCTTCCTAATGCATATCCATTTTCATCATAATTAATGCCATTTATAGTACGAAAACGAGAATTTACCAATAAATTCCCATTGTAATCGTAATATTTTTTTGCAAGTCTATAATAAAAGTTCCATTTCATATATTCCATTTTTATCACTCATTTCCTAAAAGACTATATCATATAAGAGTTAATAAATCTTTATTACGAAAAGTTTTTGTTGAAAAATAGACAAATAAAAAAATGGATAAAATATTTCATATAAAAAGTCACCAAAAAGTTAAATAATTTTATGCGATAGCTTCATATACTTATCTATTTTTATTTATATTTTTTAATCATAGTTTTCCTATTTTGGATAATTATAAATTCTATTGCAATAAATGTAGAAAGAATAATTATTATAATTGAAACTAAGTAATTACAATTATTTAAATCATAATAAACAATATTCTCACTATTCAAAAGAGGCGTTATTACTTTCTCATCAGTTTGAATTGAATCATTATTAAAAGTAATGGTAGTTACTTGATTAGACCCTAAAAGAGTGAATGGATCGGTTTGAGAATATATTGTTTCTAAATCTTCTGCACTTATTTTCATATAAAAAATGAATTCACCATACAAGCCCATAGGAGAAATAATGTCTTTTGAAAAGAAAGTAGACGCATTAATAGTAACCCCATATTTTTCAAACGCTTCATCTAAACAATCATTATAAATTAAAGGCTTTCCAAAGAAATATGTTACTGTACCATTTACGTATTGTTCTTTCAATCCATTTATTTCTGAATTAACAAAATTAATAGTTCCATTCTCTTTTATAGTAGCTTCATTAAAAATTGATTTTATTATAGAAATATTAAAATAATATGAAAAATAATAACTATAGTTATCCAATGTTGTTACCTTTGTCGGCTCTTTCCCTTCAAATACAGGAATATTACCTGCATTATCATAATAGCGACATATAGTTATTCTAAGATAATAATATTGCTCGCCACTCACAATAGGTGCCTGTGTAGAAAAAGATAGCAAAGTTTGTGGTATGGAAGTATATCGTATTACATTTTTTGAACTTTTACCTGCGGTTTCGCTCCATTCATAATAAATATACATTGACACCCCAGATAATTCATCCTTTACTTGAAATTCTATTTCTTCTCCCGATGCAATACTATCAACATCTTTCATAATTATTTTAGGAGGAGTTCTATCAATAGTAAATTTAAAATCATTCTTATTTCCCACTTTATCAGTAACATAAATAGTATAATTTCCTTCTCTAATAGAACTATAATCAAGCCCATAACGACATTCACTATCGTGGGCGAAAATAACATCACACGTATAATCATTAGATATATCCGCATAATACACACTTTCATTAGTGTCCCTATCAACAAATTCATAAGATGATAATCCATAATTATCATATAAAGATAGAGTGTTACATTCATCATTACATGCTGTGTAAGAACTGCTTAGATATCCACTGCTTAGGCTAGTTCCATTTCCAAGAGTGTAAATACTTGGAATACTATCATCAACTGCTATATTAAAAATGGCTTTTTTATTTAAAACATCTTCAACTACAATAGTATATAATCCTTCAGTTAAATAATTATAAGTAAAAGAAGTTCCTTCAATAGAAGTAGTCAATACTGTTTTATTACCGCTAATAGAATAAGATGATAATCCAGAAGAATTTGATATTATTAAAGAACAATATTTTCTTCTATAAGTTAGAGAAGAAGACAAAACTGTATCTCCACAAGTTGCTGATGTATTAGAATTAAAAGTTGAAGGTGTAACAGTGTATTGATATTTTAACTTATTAAGATAAGAACTTGAACTATAATAATATGGAGTTTTTCCTTCATATGTAGATACATTACCAGATGAATCTCTTCCTACTTCATCAATCCATAAATAATAAGTTGTATTTTTACTTACAACTGGTGCGGTTATAGTAAAAGAAACTAAAGTTTTTGTTTCAAAAGAAAAGAAAGGTAAAGGTTGAGTTGGTTTTGTGCTTGAACTTGTAGACCAACCATAATTGTAATAAACATATGCACTACTATAGCCTCTTATTTCTATGTCATCAGTCAATTGAAAAGTTAATTGTTGCCCAGATTCTACAGTATCAATATCATCAGTATACCAAATAGGTGCAGTGGTATCAGCAGCATTTACTTTTTTATTTGAAGTAACAAACAAACTAAAAAAAGATAAAAACAAAATTATAACAAATAAACTAAAATACACTCCCTTTTTCATAAATAACACCCCCAGATTACGCCTTTTTTACCCAAAGTGCATATCTTTCTTTACAAGTCCATTATATATATATATATATATAATTTGTGTATTTTTTAATTTTTGAAAAATATTTATATATCTTTAGATATATAATCAAAAAAAAGAAGAGTTGCCTTTCATTACGCTAAAATAAGTCTAATTTTATAAAACCACATACTTATAAAAAAAGCCGAATAAATATATTTCATTCGACCTATTATAACTACTATTTATCTCCAAAATATTCTTCTTCAATAAAGTATAAATTAACTTTATTTTTTAATTTTTTTAATTCTACAATAATTTTTTGTTTTGCTTCATTACTTGTGTCAAACAACTTTTCACAAATCTCGTTTACTTCACAAAAATAATCGTACATACAACCTGTAGAAGAATCATCAACATAAATTTCTGTCATAAACGCAATAAGCCACGACAACATTGCTATTGCATCATCTATTTCATTCTTTTTAATCAGACTGTGAATATCTTTCATATTTCTTATAATTCCAAGAATAAAAGCATCTGCTACCCAATACCCAATAATTCCATTTTTATTTTTGAATTCATCAAAAAGTTCTTTTACATCTTTTTTCCATTGTTCCATATGATTTTCTCTTTGCATTTTATAACTCCCCATTATTTTTAATAAATTCAATCAAATTTGCATTAATAATTCCATCTCTATTTTGTAAAAGTTGGTCCAGCGTAAATAAATACTTTTTATAATTATCCCTAATATGTGTAAATGGTTCAAACTCCCTATTTGCAGTTCTTTCGTCCATAATTGTCATAGCAACTTGTGAATAAAAATATTCATTGCTTTTTCTTATAATAAAATCACATTCTAGTTTACCAATTTTTCCAACACTTACTTGATAATTCTTCATTTTTA
The DNA here is from genome assembly GCA_964442785.1 of uncultured Erysipelotrichaceae bacterium. Lineage (GTDB taxonomy): Bacteria > Bacillota_I > Bacilli_A > RFN20 > DUOF01 > SIG223. The sequence continues at coordinate 21,340 of CAYTZW010000007.1, read as the reverse complement.
AGTAAATATACAAAATATTTTCCAACACAGGACCATAATTAATTCTTGCATCAACATTAGAGGCAAAATAGATACCTAAGTCAGCCAAGTAATATTTTTGTTCACCTTTCAATGACTTTTTAGATTTAATATCAAATCTTGGACATTTATATATGATTTTTGCGTTTTCTAAAATTTCGATATATTTATTTATGGTTTCTCTTTTTATGCTTATATGTTCCTTTTCCTTGAAGTATTTTTCAATGTTAGTCAAACTTGTTGTCGCACCAAAGTTATTAATAATATAAGTCCTAATTTTTTCAAACAACGATTTATTTTTAATTTTTCTGTGTTTTTTAATATCTTTATCCATAATTTGAGATATGACATTGTTAATATAAGTTTGCTTATCTTCAAAATTTTCAAATTCTAGAGTTTTAGGAAATCCACCAAACTTAATATATTCATTAAATTCTTCCATTAAGTTAGAAGATATGTTTTTGTTTAAAAACTTTTTCATATCTAAAAATTCATAAAATGACAAAGTGAACATTTCTATTTCTATATATCTTCCTGTAAGCTTTGTCGCAAGTTCACCGCTTAAAAGATAAGAGTTAGAGCCAGTTAGGAAGATTGAACAATTACCTTCTTCTCTAAAAGCATTAATTACTTCCTCATAATTTTTTACATTTTGAACTTCATCTATGAAAATGTATTTAAAATCATCATCAATCATCAATTTATCAATAGTTTCTTCAAGTTGATTAGGGTTCTTAATGTTTTTAAATCCACGCTTATCAAGATTAATATAAATTATATCTTTTTCATTAACTCCTTGCAATTTTAAATCTTCTATTATAGATAACATAAAAAAGGATTTACCGCATCTTCTAATCCCCGAAATCACTTTAATTAAATCTGAATTATAAAAACCTTTAATCTTATTTAAATAATATTCCCTTACATAAATTTTTTTATTCATATTACACCTCACATTAATATTAACAGCAAAAGCTTAAAAACGCAAGTTATAGGGGTATTTTTTGTATTTTTAATTAAAATTGCCCCCATAACACAACTTTTTTATTTAACATTTACAATATTAATACATTTCATTACAACAGTCATCAAATACTTTAAAAATATTTCAGTTGTTTTAGTTTCTAAGGCTTTTCTTGAAAATAGGCAAATAAAAAAAGCCGAATAAATGCATTTTACTCGACTTTTTAGGTTCTTTAAACTATTTATTTTTCTTCTTTATTTGTTTCTTTTTTCTCAGGTTTTGGTAATAAATCTTTTCTTGAAACAGATATTTTTCCCTTATCTCCTATTTCAATTACCTTTACTTTAACGATTTCGCCCATTTTTAGAACCATATTAGGATGTTCTACTCTTTCGTGAGCAATCTTAGATACGTGAAGTAAAGCTTCTGTACCAGGAAATAACTCAACAAAAGCACCAAATGCTTCTATACGAACAACTTTTGCATCATAAATATCTCCAACCTTAGCAACTCTAACTATATCTTCGATAATCTTTCTTGCTTTTCTAATTGGTTCATAATCCATATGATAAAGAATTACTTGTCCGTCTTGTTCAATGTCAATTTTAATATTATCACATTTTTCGATGATTTCATTGATAACTTTTCCACCTGTACCAATTACATCTCTAATCTTGTCAACATCAATCATAAAGGTATCTGTTTTAGGAGCATATTTACTTAATTCTGGTCTAGGCTCTTTTATAGTATTATTCATATGTTCAAGAATTTGCATTCTTCCTACTTTTGCTTGTGCTAAAGCTTTTTGTAATATTTCTTTGTTAATACCTAAAATCTTGATATCCATTTGCATAGCACAAATACCATCTTTTGTTCCTGCTACTTTAAAATCCATATCTCCTAAATGATCTTCCATACCTTGAATATCAGTAAGAATAGTATAAGGAGCACCAGAATCAATAGGGCCATTAGTAATAAGTCCCATAGCAACTCCTGCGATTTGTCCTTTTGTTGGAACTCCTGCAGCCATTAAAGCCATTGAAGAAGCACAAATTGAAGCTTGTGAAGAAGAACCATTAGATTCAACAACTTCAGAAACTACTCTAACAACATATGGAAATTCTTTTTCGCTAGGAATAATAGCACTTAAAGCTCTTTCTCCTAAAGCTCCGTGTCCAATTTCCCTTCTTCCTGGAGCACCAGTTCTTCCAACTTCACCAACTGAAAAAGGTGGGAAATTATAATGATGCATAAATCTCTTTGTTTCTTCATCAGGAGTTAAATTATCTAAAATTTGAACATCTGATAAAGGACCTAAAGTTACTGTAGAGATAACTTGAGTTTCTCCTCTTGTGAACATAGCAGAACCGTGAACTCTTGGTAAAAGGTCAACCATTGAACTTAATGGTCTAATTTCATCAATTTTTCTTCCGTCAGGTCTTACTTTATCTTCAGTAATTAATCTTCTAACTTCATCTTTGACAACATCGTGTAAAATATCATTAACTTGTTTTAAAGTTTTTGCTTTTGCTTTTTCACTTTCATACTCTTTACTTTCATAACTTGCTAAAACTTCTTCATTAATAGTGTCAATAGCACCATATCTTTCAAGTTTTTCTTTAATTCTAACAGCATTAATCAATCTTTCTTTAGCAACAGCATAAACTTCATTTCTTAATTCCTCTGGAATTGTATATAATTCAATCTCTTTTTTTGCTTTTCCAACTTTAGCAGCAATTTCTTCTTCAAACAAACAAAGTTCTTTAATAGCTTCGTGTCCAAACATAATTGCTTCTAACATTTCATCTTCGCTTACTTCCTTAGAACTTGATTCCACCATATTAATAGCGTCTTTAGTTCCTGCAACGTGTAATTCAATAGTAGCCCTTTCAAGTTCTTCAACACTAGGATTAATTACATATTTATTATCAATATAACCTACTATTACTCCTGCTATTGGACCAGAAAAAGGAATGTCAGAAATACATAATGCGATACTAGAACCTAACATAGCAGCCATTTCACAAGTTGCATTTGGGTCAACAGATAAAACAGTATTGATTACTTGAACTTCATTTCTAAATCCTTCTGCAAACATTGGTCTAATAGGTCTATCAATTAAACGAGCCGTTAAAGTAGCGTGTTCGCTTGGCTTTCCTTCTCTTTTTAAAAATCCTCCAGGTATTTTACCAACAGAATATAATTTTTCTTCAAATGTTACTGTAAGAGGGAAAAAATCAGTATCTTTAGCTTGATTACTAGAACAAGCAGTTGATAAAACAACTGTGTCATCAAGTCTTACAATACAAGAACCACCAGCTTGTTTAGCAATTTCTCCAACTTCTACTACTAATTTTCTTCCTCTAAAATTCATACTAAATACTTCTTTTGCCATAAATTCACCTCATAATATACACCTTAGAATTTTACCATATTTATACCAAATATGCACCTTTTATTTTTTATTATTTTCTTTTAAAAATCTAAAGCAAGTTTCAAAGATAAATGGAAATAAAAAAAGATAGATATTAAATCTATCTTGAAGGTCCTTCCTTATCATATTCAACATAATTTTTAGAAATGAATTCACCATTATTATCATATTTATATTCAGTTTCGTGGTCTTTATTTGCTCCTATAACTTTAGTAACTTGACATCTATGGTTAACTTCCATTTCTACACCATTTTTTAAAGCTACATTATATAAACTTCCATTTTCAGCTCCATATTTGTAAGAATTATCATTAGTATCTACTTCACGAACATAATTTTCATAGCCACCACTGTAATATCTTGACTTAACTTCATAACTATTCAAATCTCTAGGTGAATTATCACCCATAATCAAAGGTTTTGATTTATCAGGTTCACTTACATATTGAGGTAATGGTTGACCTAAAGGTATTTCAACTTCTTTTTCAGTATCATCATATTTATACATATTTTATCACTTCCTACTAACTTGATTGTAACACAATAAAAAAAGAATATCAAATATGATACTCTTTTATACAAGTTCTACTAAAGCCATTGGTGAATTATCGCCTTTTCTATTATCAAGTTTAATAATACGAGTATATCCACCTTGACGGTCTTGGTATTTTGTAGCAATTTCGCTAAATAATTTTTGTAAAGCTGTTTGAGTTTCTTCTTTGTCTACATAAACATTTCTAATAACTTTTGCAGCTTGTCTTCTTGCAGAAAGGTCGCCTTTTTTAGCTAAAGTAACCATTTTTTCTGCTAAAGGTCTAAGTTCAGTTGCTGTCTTTTCAGTTACTTCTACTTTTCCATAAACAAATAGTTCAGTAACTACATTACGCAACATAGAATTATTTTTAGCGGTTGTATAACCAGTCTTAAATCTAACACCAGTTTTTCCACGAACATTTTTTCTTGGCATAATTATTTCTCCTTTTTATTAATTATTTTCTTTAAAAGAAAGACTATAACTTGCTAGTTTATCTTTTACTTCTTTTAATGATTTTTTACCTAGGTTACGAACTTTCATCATATCTTCTTCACTCTTTTGAGTTAATTCCATAACCGTAGAAATTCCTGCTCTTTTAAGGCAGTTGTATGAACGAACAGATAAATCTAAATCCTCAATAGTCATATCTTGATTCTTAGTTTCACTTTCAACAATTGTTTCACCAATAATATCTACAAATTTATCTAAATTAGTTAATTCTGTAAATAAAGTAAAGTGTTCAATTAAAATCTTTGAAGCTAAGGCAATAGCCATTTGAGGTTCCATAGAACCATCAGTCCAAATATCCATTATTAATTTATCATAGTTAGCATTTCTTCCAACTCTGGCTGCTTCAACTTCATAAGCAACCTTTTTAATTGGAGAATAGTTTGCATCAGTAGGAATAATACCAAAATGAGTTCTAGCATCTTTGTTTTGCTCAGCAGTAAAGAAACCTCTACCATTTCTAGCATATATTTTCATCTTTAAACTAGCACCAGCAGCTAAAGTACAAATATAAGCATCTTTAGATAAAACTTCAACACCTGTTGGACAAACAATATCTTCACCAGTTACAACTTTTGGTCCTTTAACATCAATTGTTAATTCTTTCTTACTTTCATCATCTTCATCTATTGCTAGATTAAGTTCTTTAAGATTTAAAATGATACTTACTACATCTTCTTTAACACCTGGAATGGTTGAAAATTCGTGTTGAACACCATCAATTTCAATCGCAAAAACGCTTGCTCCAGGTAAAGCAGATAATAAAACTCTACGTAGTGCATTACCTATTGTGATTCCATATCCTTTTTCTAATGGTTCAACGATAAAACGCATATAGTTATCAGTTTCGCCATTTCTCTCAATCTTAAAATTTGGTTTTTCAAACTTTCTCATTGTTTTCCTCCTATAAGTAAATATGTAAACGTTATTTAGTTTTTATTATCCACGAGGTCTCTTTGGTGGACGACAACCATTATGTGGAATTGGAGTAACATCTTTAATACTTAAAATTTCAAGTCCTGCTACTTGTAAAGCTCTAATTGCAGATTCTCTACCAGGTCCAGGTCCTTTAACTTCAACATCAACTTTAACAACTCCATAATCTTTTGCTTTATTAGCAGCAGCTTCAGCAGCAGTTTGTGCAGCAAATGGAGTAGATTTTTTAGAACCTTTGATTCCTAAAGAACCAGCACTAGCCCAAGTTAATGTGCACCCATTCATATCAGTAATAGTTACTATTGTATTATTGAATGTAGATTGGATATGAGCGACACCATTTTGAACTTTTTTAGTAATTTTCTTTTTTCTTTGTGTATTACTTTGTTTTGCCATTTTCTCTATCCTCCCTTATTATTTAGAAGCAACTTTCTTATTTGCTATAGTTTTACGAGGTCCTTTTCTAGTTCTAGCATTAGTTTGAGTTCTTTGTCCTCTTACAGGAAGTCCCCTTCTATGTCTAATACCTCTATAACAACCGATTTCAATTAATCTTTTAATATCTAAAGCAGTATCTCTTCTTAAATCACCTTCAACTTTATATTTAGAAGCTTCTGCTCTTAATTTAGATAATTCTTCTTCCTTTAAATCTTTAACTCTAACATCTGGACTAATTCCAGCATTTTTACAGATGTCCGCAGCTCTTGATGGTCCAATACCATAAATATATGTTAATGAAACAACTACTCTCTTATCATTTGGGACATCAACACCTAATATACGTGCCATTTATTTCTTTTCCTCCTTAAAATTAACCTTGTCTTTGTTTATGTTTTGGATTTTCGCAGATAACCATTACACGGCCTTTTCTACGAATAACTCTACATTTTTCACAAATTGGTTTTACTGAAGGTCTTACTTTCATAGTTTTTTCCTCCTAAAATCTTTCTTTAATTTTTATATCTAAAAGTTATACGCCCACGTGTTAAATCATATGGTGATATATCAACAGTAACACGGTCCCCCGGTAAAATGCGAATGTAATGCATACGGATTTTACCAGAAACGTGAGCTAGTATTACTGCCCCATTTTCAAGTTTTACCTTAAATTGGGAATTTGGTAGTGCTTCCACAACCACAGCTTCAACCTCAATATAATCTTCTTTTGCCATTAAATGCCCTCCTTTTTATTACAATGTTGTTAATATAATTAAACCTTTATCAGTGATAGCAACGGTATGTTCATAATGAGCAGACAACTTTCCATCAACTGTAACAACAGTCCAATCATTATCAAGAGTTCTTAACTCTACATTTCCTTGGTTAACCATAGGCTCGACTGCAATAACTAGTCCAGGTTTCAACAGCATTCCTTTGCCGGCATTGCCATAATTAGGAACCACAGGATCTTCGTGAACAGCTCTCCCAACACCATGACCAGTGTAATCTTTAGTTAAAGTAAAACCATTACTTTCAACATATGATGATATAGCGTTACCAATATCACCTAAACGATTACCAGGAAGTGCTTGTTCTAATCCTTTATATAATGCTTCTTCTGTAACTTTTAATAAAAAAGCGGCTTCATCACTTATTTTTCCAACTGGATAAGTCCAAGCGGAATCACCGTGATATCCTTTATAACACGCTCCAACATCAATAGTTACAATATCTCCTTCTTTTAATATTTTCGTTTTACTAGGTATTCCGTGTAAGATTTCCTCATTAACAGAGATACATACAGCAGAAGGAAAACCATATAAACCTTTAAAAGATGGGGTAGCACCATATTTTCGAATTGTTTTTTCAGCGATTAAATCCAATTCTAAAGTAGAAATACCAGGTTTAATATGTTGTTTTAATTCCTTGTGAGTTAAAGCAACAATTCTTCCTGCTTCTCTTAGCAATTTAATTTCCTCAGAATTTTTTAAAATTACCATTTTATTCTCCTTTTAGAATTTGTTTAATAACTGGATAAACCTCATCTAATGGTTTATCTCCTTTTATATTTACAAGAATATTTTGCTTTTTATAATAATCAACAGCAGCTCTAGTTTGGTCTAAGAATGTTTGATAACGAACCTTTATGCTTTCATCATTATCATCTTTTCTTTGATATAGACTTCCACCACATTCTTCGCAAATATCACCTTTTTTTGAAGGCATTGTATAAATGTTATAAACTTTATTACATTTACTGCAAGACCTTCTACCCGTAATTCTTTTACGGATAAGTTCAAAATCGACATCTAAATCAATAACTTTATCAATTTTTTTGTTCAAATCTCTTAAAGCCTTGTCTAATTGAATAGCTTGATTTAATGTTCTAGGAAAGCCATCTAGGATAAAGCCATTTTTACAATCTGCTTTACCTAGACGATCTATAACTAGCTTAATTGTCAACTCATCAGGGACAAGCAAACCATTATCAATATAACTTCTAACTTCATTAGCCAAAGGCGTACTTTCTAAAGCAATAGCCCTAAATAAATCACCTGTAGAAATATGAGGAATTTTAAAATCCTCTTTAATTAATGAAGCATACGTTCCTTTACCTGCTGCAGGTGGACCCATAAAAATTATATTCATAAATCATTACACCTCCTAATAAGAAAAACCTTTATATTGTTTTGTATTTAATTTACTTTCAATTTGAGTATTAACTTCATTTACAACACCAACTACGATAATAAGTCCTGTTCCACCAAAAGCAATAGAACTACTTAAATCAGTAAAGATAATTGGTAATAAAGAAGGTAACAAGGCAATTACTAATAAACCAGCCATTCCTAAGAAAGTAATTCTGTTTAATACCCTACTTATATGTTCAGCAGTAGGTTTTCCAGGACGAATACCAGGAATATAAGCATTGCTCTTTTGTAAATCTTGAGAAGTTTCAAGAGGTTTAATTTGTGTATTTGATTGATAATAAGAGAATAAAACAATCAATATAGCATAAATAATTGTTCCCCAATAAACTCCTTTATATTTAACTCCTAAGGAACAAATACTTGTTATAGCACTATTATCACCGAAGAAACCAGTAATCAAAATTACTGCCATCATAAGTGAGTTAGCATAAATAACAGGTAATACTCCTGAAGAATTAATCTTTATAGGCATAAATGTTATGTCTTTTTTCATATTTATTTGAGTAGTATTTGTTGAATATTGCATAGGAATTTTTCTAATAGAATTTTCAATAAAGACAACAAATGCTATAATTGCTAAATATGCAATAATATAAACTGAAAATTTCAAAATACCACTAAATACGGCATCATTAGCCATACCACTTGGTAAAAAAGTATTAAAAGCATCAATAACTTGTTGAGGCATCGTAGAAACAATACCAGCAAAAATGATAATAGAAATTCCATTTCCAATACCCTTGACAGAAATTTGGTCTCCTAACCAAACAACAAAACAACTTCCAGCAGTAATAATTGCAACAACATAAGCTGTACTTGCTAAATTAAGATCTCCGTCAATTCCTAAAGTTCTTAACATTCCATATCCTTGAATAACACAGAATATTAATGATAAATATCTATTAATAGATTCTATCTTCTTTCTTCCTTGTTCTCCTTCTTTTCTTAATTCTGCCAAAGCAGGCAACATATTATCACTTGATAAAATATCCGTAATAATAGAAGCTGTAATATAAGGAGAAACTCCTAAAGCAAATATTGAAAATGAAGATAAAGAACCACCACTTAAAATATCCATTAAATAAGCAAAACTACCACTTTCACCAAAATTAATACCACCTAAATCAACTCTAGGAACAGTAATTGTGGTACCCAACTTATAAATAAATAATATTCCAAGGGTAAATAAAATTCTTTGTCTAATTTCTTTATTTTTAAATGCTTCGATGACCTTTTTAAACACCTAGATCACCTCTACTTTTCCGCCAGCTGCTTCAATTGCAGATTGAGCAGTTTTTGAAAATTTATTTGCAGAAACAGTTAATTTTTTATTAATAGTTCCTTTTCCTAAAATCTTAACACCGTCATACTCTTTCTTTACTAATCCAACTTCTTTTAATAAAGCTGGAGTTACTACTGTATTATCTTCAAATCTATTAAGTTCTTCAACATTAACGATTGCATAGTTTACACGAGTAAAATTAGTAAAACCACGTTTAGAAACTCTACGATAAATAGGATTTTGTCCACCTTCGAATCCTAAACGAACACCACCACCTGAACGAGAATTTTGTCCTTTTTGTCCAGCACCAGCAGTTTTACCAAGACCTGAACCTAATCCACGGCCTCTACGAGTTGCTTTTTGACGTGAACCTTCATTTGATTTTAGTTCATTTAATTTCATACTTTGCACCTCCATATCCTTGCTTAATTTATATTTTATACCTTAGCCACTTATTATGCTAATATTTCTTTAACACTTTTACCACGAAGAGTTGCTACTCTTGAAGCAGTTGTAGACCTTTTAATTCCGTCAATAGTTGCTCTAACAACATTTACAGAAACTCTTGAACCATATACTTTTGAATAAATATTTTTAATACCAGCAAGTTCAAGAACCGCTCTTACAGGTCCACCAGCGATAATTCCAGTACCTTCTGGAGCAGGTTTTAAGAAAATCTTAGCTGCACCATATTGTCCCATAATTTCGTGAGGTAAGGTATCAGGTTTAACCATAGGTACTCTGCACGTATTTTTCTTAGCATCATCTAATGCTTTTCTAATTGCATCTGGTACTTCGTTTGCTTTTCCAAGACCAAAACCAACAGTTCCTTTTCCATCTCCAATAACTACTAAAGCAGAAAATCTCATACGACGTCCACCTTTAACAGTTTTAGAAATTCTTTTAATAGTAACTACTCTTTCTTGGAATTCTTTTTCTTTTCTTAAAGGTCTAGCAGCTTTTTTATCAAATTTTCTTTTTCCTTCTGTTCTAGGAGCTTTTCCTTTTTCAGAAGTTGCTTTTTCTACTTTTGTTTCAGTTGCTTCAACAACTGCATTTTCTTTTACTTCTTCAGCCATTTATTTCGTGCCTCCCTCTTAGAATTTTAATCCAGCTTCTCTAGCTGCATCTGCTAATGCTTTGATACGTCCGTGATAAATATAACCACCACGATCAAATACAACATTTTCAATCTTTTTAGCTAAAGTTGCTTCAGCTACTGCTTTACCAACAATTTTAGCTGCTTCAATGTTAGAACCATTTTCAAGTTTTAATGAAACAGAACTAGCACTTGCAAGTGTAACTCCATTTACATCATCAATAACTTGAGCGTGGATATGAGCATTAGAACGAAATACACTTAATCTAGGACAAGTTGGAGTTCCAGATACTTTTTTACGTAATCTTGTATGACGTTTTAATCTTTCATCATTTTTAGAAACTTTATTTATCATAATTTACTCCCCTTTCCTATTTCTTTCCTGCTTTTTTACCTTCCTTACGGCGAATTCTTTCAGTAGTATAAGCTATACCTTTTCCGCCATATGGTTCAGGTTCTCTTACAGCTCTAATATTAGCTGCAACTTGACCTACTTTTTGTTTATCAATTCCTGAAACAGAAATCTCAGTAGGTGATTTAACTTCTATTTTAACGCCTTCTTCTTCAACAATTTCAATTTGATGAGAATAACCAACGTTTAAAACTAATTTACTACCAGCTTTAGAAGCACGATATCCAATACCAGTGATAACAAGGTCTTTTTTGAAACCTTTGCTAACTCCTTCAACCATACTATTTAATAAAGCTCTTGTAGTTCCGTGTAATTGTTTAGAAACTTTTTCATCATTAATTCTTGTAACAACTACGTGATTTTCTTCAACATTAACATTAACTCTATTTGAAAACTCTCTACTTAAAGTTCCTAAAGGTCCTTTAACTTCAACATTACAACCATTAACGGTTACTGTAACGTTCTCAGGTAATACGATAATTTTATTTCCAATTCTTGACATAAATAATTACCATACATAAGCGACAACTTCGCCGCCTACACCTTTCATTCTAGCTTCCTTATCAGTTAACATACCATTTGAAGTAGAAATAATTGCAATTCCTAATCCATTTAAAACCTTAGGTAAATCTTTAACTGAAGCATAAACTCTTAAACCAGGTTTAGAAATTCTTTTTAAACCAGTGATAACTCTTTGAGTTCCTGCATATTTTAAGATTAATGTTAATACTTTTTTATCAGATTCTTCAATGATGTAATCATTAATAAATCCTTCCTCTTTCAAAATTCTAGCAATTTCAACTTTAGTTTTTGAATGAGGCATTTTAACTATTTCATTTCTCATTTGATTAGCATTACGGATACGTGTTAGCATATCTGCAATTGGATCTGTCATACTCATAATCTTTTCCTCCTAACCATTACCAACTAGCCTTTTTAAGTCCAGGAATTTGACCTTTATAAGCCAATTCTCTTAAACAAATACGGCATAATTTGAATTTTCTAATAACAGAATGAGGACGTCCACATCTTTCACAACGTGTATATTCTCTAACTGCAAATTTCTTTGGCTTGTTATATTTTTCTACCAACGCTTTTCTTGCCATGTGTCTATTCCTCCTACTTTGCAAAAGGTAAGCCTAATTCACTTAATAAAGTATAAGCTTCCTCATCTTTTTGTGCAGTTGTAACAATAACAATATCCATTCCACGAACTCTAGATACATTTTCATAACTAATTTCAGGGAATATAATTTGTTCTTTTACACCTAATGTATAATTTCCTCTGCCATCAAATGCATTCTTAGAAACTCCTCTGAAGTCTCTAACTCTTGGTAATGAGATATTAAATAGTTTGTCTAAAAATTCATACATTTTTTCACCACGCAAAGTTACTTTACAACCGATAGGCATTCCAGCTCTTAACTTAAATGAAGCGATTGACTTCTTTGCTTTGGTAACAACAGGTTTTTGACCTGATAAAGCAGCTAATTCTTTAATAGAATCATCAATCAATTTAGAGTTAGAAGTAGCATCTCCAACTCCAATATTGATAACTACTTTTTCAATTTTAGGAGCTTGCATTACAGATGAATATTGATATTTATTCATTAAAGATGCAACTACTTCATTTTTATATTTTTGTTGTAATCTATTCATAACGCTCCTCCTTATCCTATCTTAGAGCCACTAGCTTTAGTAACTCTAACTTTCTTATCATTTACAATTTGGTACCCTACTCTTGTAGCTTTTTTAGTTTTAGGGTCAACTAATGCAACCTTGCAAGCATAAATAGGGTGTTCCTTAATTTCTTTTCCACCGTCAGGATTTACTTGAGAAGGTTTAACGTGTTTAGTTTTTAAATTAACACCTTCAACAATAACCATTTCATCTTTTAAAGAAACAGATAAAACATTTCCTACTTTTCCTTTATCCTTGCCACTTAATACAACAACTTTGTCGCCTTTTTTGATTTTCATAAGTGTTTGCTCCTCCTTATAATACTTCAACAGCAAGTGAAGCAATCTTCAAACCTGTGTCGCCTAAATCTCTTATTTCTCTAGCTACTGGACCAAACACACGAGTACCAATAGGTGTTCCGTCCTTTTTAATTAAAACGATAGCATTGTCATCAAATCTAATGTTAGCTCCGTCTTTTCTAATAATTTCTTTTTTAGTTCTTACGATAATTCCTTTAACAACATCGCCTTTTTTAACTGTTCCATTAGGAATAGCGTCTTTAACAGCACACATAACGATATCGCCAATGCTAGAACTTTTTCTAACAGATCCACCGATTAATCTAAAGACTCTTACGGATTTAGCACCAGAATTATCAGCAACTTTTAAATTAGTTTCATTTTGTACCATAATTTCCTAACTTCCTTCCTTAGATTAAGCAATTTCTGCTTTCTTAACAACTCTTACTAAACGGAAATGTTTGTCAGCTGATAGAGGTCTAGTTTCCATAATTTCAACTGTATCACCGATTGAAGCAATTTCTTGTTCATCGTGTGCTTTATACTTTTTAGAGTATTTAACTCTTTTTCCGTATAGTGAATGGTTTTTATATGTAGATACTAAAACAACGATTGTTTTTTGCATCTTATCAGAAACTACAACACCTTGTAGTTTACGACGACTATTTCTTTCTTCCATCAACTATTTCTCCTCTCCGCTTACAGCTTTTCTTTCGTTTAGCACAGTAAGAATTCTAGCAATATCTTTTCTTAAACTTCTCATTTTACTAGCATTTTCAGCTTGTCCACTAGCTTGTTGGAATCTTAATGAGAATAGTTCTTGTTTTAATTCAACAACTTGTTTTTGTAATTCAGCTGTTTGTGTTTCTCTAATCTCTGTTACTTTCATTCTTACTCACCACACTTTTCTTCTTTTACAACAACTTTGCATCTAACTGGTAGTTTGTAAGCAGCTAAACGTAATGCTTCTCTTGCTAATGATTCAGGAATTCCTGCCATTTCAAACATAATACGTCCAGGTTTTACAACTGCTACCCATCCGTCAGGTGCACCTTTTCCAGAACCCATACGAACTTCCAATGGTTTCTTAGTTTTTGCTAAATGAGGGAAAATACGAATCCATATTTTACCTGCTCTTTTTGTATATCTTGCTAATGTAATACGAGCCGCTTCAATTTGACGGTTTGTAACCCAAGCACCTGTTGTAGCTTGAAGTCCGTAGTCTCCAAATGCTAACTCAGTACCAGCTTTAGCTTTTCCTTCATATTTAATTATATGAGGTCTTCTATATTTAACTCTCTTTGGCATTAACATAGTTGACTACTCTCCTTCCTTTTTATTTTCTTTCTTAGCAGCAGGAATTTTTCCTTCTCTACAAATCCAAACTTTAACACCTAACTTACCATAAGTTGTGTCAGCTTCAACTGAAGCATAATCAATATCAGCTCTTAAAGTTTGTAGAGGAACGATACCTTCTGAATATCCTTCACTTCTAGCCATTTCAGCTCCACCAAGTCTTCCAGAAACTAAAGTTTTAATTCCTTTAGCTCCAGCTTTCATAACTTTTTGAACCGCTTTCTTTTGTGTAGCTCTAAATGAAGCTCTGTTTTCAAGTTGTTCAGCGATTGCCTTAGCAACTAATGTTGCATCAAAATCAGGATTTTCAACTTGACTAACATTAATTTTTAATGCTTTTTTATGAGTTATTTTACTAAGTTTTTTCTTTAACTCATCAATTCTTTTACTATCTTGACCAATAACAACACCTGGACGAGCAGCATAAACATTTATGGTTACATTTTTAGGAGTTCTTTCAATTTCAATTTTAGAAAGAACAGCATCTTTTAACTCTTTGTCTAAAAACTCTCTAATCTTAACATCTTCAATTAAGTAATCTGCAAAATTCTTTTTGCTATACCAATTAGATTCATAGTTACGATTAATTCCAGTTCTCATTCCGATTGGACTAACTTTTTGACCCATTTAATGTTTCCTCCTACTCTTTCTCAGTTACAACAACAGTAATATGGCTGCTTCTTTTAGTGATTAATGAAGCACTTCCTTTTCCCATTGGCATTGTTCTTTTTAATTTTCTTCCTTCATCAACAAATAATTTGCTGATTACTAATTTATCTTCATCCATTTTATTGTTATTGATAGCATTTGCTGCTGCTGATTCAATTACTTTTCTCATTGGATAAGCAGCTCTTTTAACTGTATTATTTAAAATAGCTACAGCTTCTTTTACACTTTTTCCACGAACTAGGTCTGCAACAAGTCTAGCTTTTTGTGGAGAAACTTTTGCGTTTCTTAAAATTGCTTTTGCTTCCATTTTAACTCCTCCACCTATTATTTCCTTGCCTTATTAGCAGCTTTATCTTCTGCTGTATGACCAGTATGTCCTTTATACAATCTTGTAGGAGCAAATTCTCCTAATTTATGTCCTACCATATCTTCTGTAACGTAAACAGGGATATGTTCTTTTCCATTATGTACTGCAAATGTATGTTCAATAAACTCTGGGAAAATGGTAGATCTTCTTGACCACGTTTTGATAACTTCTTTTTTTCCAGCCTCATTAAGTGCTACTACTTTTTTCATTAAGTGAGTATCACAGAAAGGTCCTTTTTTCAAACTTCTTGCCATTTCTATTCCTCCTATTTACCATTACGTCTTCTTACTATTAATTTAGTAGAAGCTTTCTTGTTATTTCTAGTCTTAACTCCAAGAGCTCTTTTACCCCAAGGTGTTCTAGGTGCATCACGACCAACTGGACATTTTCCTTCTCCTCCTCCGTGAGGGTGATCGTTAGGGTTCATAGCAGAACCTCTAACAGTAGGTCTAATTCCTAGCCATCTATTACGACCAGCTTTTCCAACTTTAACTAATGAATGGTCTTCATTTCCAACAACACCAATAGTTGCCTTGCAAGTAGCAAATATTTTTCTAACTTCTCCAGAAGCCATTCTTATAATAATATAATTACCTTCTCTACCAAGTACTTGAGCACTTGTTCCTGCAGAACGAATTAATTGTCCACCTGCACCAGGTTTTAATTCAATGTTGTGAATCATTGTACCTTCAGGAATATTTCCAAGAGGTAAGCAGTTACCAACTTTAATATCTGCATCATTTCCAGAAATAACTGTTGTTCCAACTTTTAATCCTTTAGGACAAATGATATATCTTTTTTCTCCGTCAGCATAATTTAATAAAGCAATGTTTGCTGATCTATTAGGATCGTATTCAATCGCACTAACTTTTGCAGGAATACCGTCCTTATTTCTTTTAAAATCAATTAAACGATACTTTCTCTTATGTCCGCCACCAATATGACGACACGTAATCTTTCCGTGAACATTACGTCCACCAGTTTTTTTCAATGATACAATAAGAGATTTTTCAGGAGTTGATTTTGTAATTTCTTCATACGTCAAGCTAGTCATATTTCTACGAGAAGCTGTAGTAGGTTTATATGTTCTAATAGCCATTTTTAACTTTTCCTCCTATATCTTTCTACTTATTTAACTAAGTCTAATGATTGACCTTCTGCTAAAGTGATAATTGCTTTTTTATAACCACTTATAGTTCCTTCATAACGACCCATTCTTTTGGCTTTTGCTCTTACATAAGATGTATTAACATTAACAACTTTTACTCCAAATAATTTTTCAAAAGCTTCTTTAATTTGGATTTTGTTAGTTCCTTTAGCAACTTTAACTGTAACTTTGTTATAGTCTTGAGTTAGCTTCATTGTTTTTTCAGTAACAATAGGTTCGATAATGACATCGAAATCGTGAATTGCTAATTTTGTCTCTTTATTTGCCATTATGCTAATGCCTCCTCTATATTGCTAATTGCCTTTGATGTAAATACAAATGAAGTATAATTTAATAATTCATAAGTATTGATTTCATCAAAGAATAATACATTTACATTTTCTAAGTTTGTAATAGATAAAATAGCTTCAATGTTAACACTTTCATCATCTATAACAACTAATGTTTTTCCTTCAACATTTAATGTTTTTAATAATTTAGCCATTTCCTTAGTTGAAGGTTTTTCAAATTTAATAGAATCAACAACAGTTATCTTTTTAGCGATTTGAGTTAAAGCACTTTTAATTGCTAAATCTCTAACTTGTTTATTCATCTTCAAGGTATAGTTTTGATTTCCGTCTGGACCAAATACAGTACCTCCGCCTCTCCATTGAGGAGCACGTCTACTACCTTGTCTTGCTCTACCTGTTCCTTTTTGCTTCCAAGGTTTCTTTCCTCCGCCTCTAACTTCGCTTCTTACTTTTGTTTTAGCAGTAGCTTGTCTTGAGTTAGATAAATAAACTTGAACAGCATCAAATAAAGCTTGGTTATTAATTTCTACATTGAATACATTTTTATTTAAGTTTAAGTCTCCAACTTTTTCACCTAGTTGGTTTTTAATGTCTAATTTAGCCATAATTTCCTCCTAAGTACTATTGAGCAGCTTTAGCACTATAATCAACTAAATTCTTAACAGTTTTAGCTTTCTTTTGTGCTTTAATTGCTGATCTAACAGTTACTAATCCTTTCTTTGCTCCTGGTATTGCACCTTTAATTAATAAAGCATTTTTTTCAACATCAACGCTTACAATTTCAAGATTTAATACAGTAGTTGTTTTGTTACCATAATGACTTGGCATAATTCTTCCTGGGTGAATTCTGTTGTTGCAACGACCATTAGTTGCTAAACTTCCAACACCTCTATGGTATCCTGAACCGTGTCCTTTAGGTCCAATACTTTGATTTCTCATTTTTACTAAACCTGTGAATCCTTTACCTTTAGAAACACCAGTTACATCGATTGCTTCACCAGCTTGGAATAAATCAACAGTGATTGAATCACCAACATTGTATTTATTCATTTCATCACCTTTAACTTCTTTTACGAATTTCTTAGGTGTTGAATTAGCTTTAGCAAAATGTCCTGCTTGAGGTTTATTTGTTAAACTTTCTTTTTGGTCTTCATAACCAAGTTGCAATGCTTCATATCCGTCTTTTTCTAATGTTTTCTTTTGTAAAACAACATTAGGCAAAACTTCAACAACAGTTACTGTAACAGCTTCACCTTCAGTAGTGAAAACTTGTGTCATTCCAACTTTTCTTCCTAATATAGCTTTCATTCCGTGGCTCCTCCTTATAATTTAATCTCTATGTCGACGCCACTAGGTAAATCCAATCTTGTTAATGCATCAACTGTTTGTGGTGTTGGATTTAATACATCTATTAAACGTTTGTGAGTTCTCATCTCAAATTGTTCACGTGAATCTTTGTGTTTGTGAACAGAACGAAGAATAGTGTAAATTTGCTTCTCTGTTGGAAGTGGTACTGGACCAACTACCTTTGCACCAGTACTCTTAGCAACTCCGACAATTCTTTCAGCAGCTGCATCAAGAATTTTGTGTTCGTATGCTCTTAGATTAATTCTAATCTTGTTAGTTTTAGCCATTTATTTTCCTCCTTGTCTAAAATCTAGCTTAGACATATGCTCCGTACAAATTCCCAAATACACACGCATACGTTATTGTCCACTAACTTCGGTGTATCTGCAACCTCGCACATCATCGCACAGACTACATTTGAAATTATAGCAAAAAAGACTACTATGGTCAATCTTTTTTTACTATTTTAACTTTTTGTGGAAAAAGAAAAAAAATCCATCACTGGATTTTAATCATTAGATAAATTAATTGTAAACTTTTTATCATTTCCAATCAAATCAATTACTTCAAAAAGAATAAAATTCTTGTTTTCTTTCTCAATAGACAAAACAGCAGAAAAATCACTTACCTCAAGATAATTTTCACAACTATTAGTTTCTAAACTAGACACCATACAATAGTAAATATGACTGATATCTTTTTCTACATCAACAAATTTAACACTAGCACTATCAGTAAAATTAGTAACCACTTCAGCATCTAAAGTAGGGTCTTCAGCTTTCAAATCCACTTCAACCAAATTACTTTTGTATTGCTTTAAATTTTTACCTTTAGCGACAGCAAAAAGATAATACAAGCCAGAATTGTAACTTTCATAAGAAAAAGTAAACTTACCTGCAGGTATTTTTTCTTTATATTCATATATCGCACTGCCATAATTTTCTACTTCATATTCACTCTCTAAAACAAAATAAACTTTTATTTCTTCAAATTTATTAGGCTTAACCACAACATCAAACGTAATGTAATTATTGCTCAAATACTCTAAATTTTTAATATCAACACTTTTTATTTTTGCTTTATTAACATTACAACCTGTTAAAACAAGCAAAAATGCTAATAACACGGAAACTATCTTTTTCATTAAACCACCTATATATAAACACGACAAAAAAGTCGCACAAAATTTCTTTTTTTCTTTATATTATATTACAAATAGCAAAAAATCAAGACCATTTTATTTTAACTCTTTCTAGGACTAGTTGAAATTGTGTAATTATTAAAAGTGAAATTCACTATCAAATTACCTTTCCCACTATAATTATGACCACCTTGAGTTACAATACAATTCATATTATCAAAGCCTTTTTCTTTAATAATTTTGTTCATTTTTTCTTGTCTTTCTTGGATGCCACCATTTCCATATATTTTCAAATACAATTCTTGTATTTCTTTGTCGTGTAATTTCAAATTAAAAGCAATATCATATTTCTCATTAGGTTCCTCGCTTCCAACCACAAATAAACTATGTGCTTTCAAATATTCCTCTTTATTAAATTTTTTACCAAATATTTCTTCATAATCAGCAATGCCTAAAGGATATGGCAATTCAATATTATTGATTTTATCAAGAGGCAAAGGTTGAACAGCATTAGAACATATAGATAAACAAAAATCAAAACTTTCAGGTTCTGCTAGTAACATCCTACCAGCAAAAACTCCAGAAGTCGAAAAACCTATTAAACCACTTTTTCTTTCCACTTCAATTCCTTGTTTTTCAAAATCACTCTTAACTTTATCTACCATACAAACCACTTGATTAGTCAAACCCGCAAACTTGCTATCTTTTTCTTTAAGCACATTTCTTCCTAACATTTGAGGATAAAACTCCCCTTTATGACCATAATCACATCTTTCAATAAGTGGTATTATAATAGGAGAATTTAAACATTGATAAAAATATGGTTGATTGAAAATCTTACCATCAGTATCAAATTTCATTGATTGAATTTCATTAATTGCATATTCTACTTGAGAAATAAAAGATTGTTGCCCTTTTTCTTCATATAGAACACTATTATTTCCTTCTACATATATTTTTATTTTTTTATTTATATCAAAATTCAATGGTTTAATAAGAATAAAAGGGAAGTTATAGCCTAGTTTAGGATTAGCTTCATATATTTCACATATATAATTACCACTTTGGTGAAAAACTGCTTTCATAATAACTCCCTCCTTTATTTTAATTATATCTATTTTGAAATTTTTATACAATATTGTCCATTTTATCGCAAATAAAAAAAGTAAGAGCTGCAGTCCCTTACTTTTTAATATTTAATTTTGATAAAATTAAGCTAAGATTTCTGTTACGTTTCCAGCACCAACAGTTCTTCCACCTTCACGGATAGAGAATTTAGTACCTTGTTCAACAGCGATTGGGTGGATTAATTCAACAGTCATTTCAACGTTGTCTCCAGGCATAACCATTTCTACACCCTCTGGTAATTGAATAATACCAGTGATATCTGTTGTACGGAAATAGAATTGAGGTCTATAGTTAGCGAAGAATGGAGTATGTCTTCCACCTTCTTCTTTAGAAAGAATATAGACTTGTGATTTGAATTTTTGGTGAGGTTTAACACTTCCTGGTTTAGCTAATACTTGTCCACGGATAACTTCGTCTCTGTTAACTCCTCTTAATAATGCACCGATATTATCTCCAGCTTCAGCGAAGTCAAGTAACTTACGGAACATTTCGATACCAGTGATAACTGTTGATTTAGTTTCTTTAATACCAACGATTTCAGCAGCATCATTTAATTTGATTTGTCCTCTTTCAACTCTACCAGTTGCAACAGTTCCACGACCAGTGATTGTGAAAACATCTTCAACAGGCATTAAGAATGGTTTGTCCATTTCTCTTGGAGGTAATTGAACGTAAGCGTCAACTGCTTCCATAAGTTCAAGGATTTTTCCTTCCCATTTAGGATCTCCTTCTAATGCTTTTAATGCAGATCCTCTAATGATAGGACAGTTATCTCCATCGAAACCATAGAAACTTAATAATTCTCTGATTTCCATTTCAACTAAATCTAATAATTCTTCGTCTTCAACCATATCACATTTGTTCATAAATACAACAATGCTAGGTACTCCAACTTGTCTAGATAATAAGATATGCTCTCTTGTTTGAGGCATTGGTCCGTCAGTTGCAGCAACAACAAGAATTGCTCCGTCCATTTGAGCAGCACCAGTAATCATATTTTTTACATAGTCAGCGTGTCCTGGACAGTCAACGTGAGCATAGTGTCTAGTTGCTGTTT
>CAYTZW010000006.1:0-47431 GCA_964442785.1 uncultured Erysipelotrichaceae bacterium | reverse complement strand
AGCTATTATAATCATTACACTCCGCAATAAAATCAAATAATTCGACATAAAACCAATCAAAATAAATTTTATTTTTAGATTTAAGGGACAATTTATCATCTAAATTAAGCTCTATAGTATCATTCATATCATCAAAATGTTTTAACATATAACTCACCTCTATGGTTTAATTTTACCATATAAAATTATTTATTACAAAAAATACTCGTAAAAAGTGGAAAAATTTTTAAAATATCATTAAAAAAATTGCATCGTAATACCTTTTGATTTCTTTTCTGCTTTTTAATCATCTTTAACATTGGTTATATTTCAATTAAAAAAGGGGAAATTAATTCCCTTATTTGTATTGATTCATTGAATTCATAACTTGTTTGATTTGAGTTTCTGATGGTTTTCTTCCCATTTGTAAAAACATTGCTCTAATCATTTTTTCATTAATTGGTGGATTTTCTTTTATTTGTTTTTTTAGTATGTTTCTAGCAATAAAGAAACCACCTAAACCGCCTCCTATTAGTCCAATTAATAGGAAAAAGATATTCATTAGCATTAACAATTCACCTCGCTTTTTTATTTTATATTATCTGAAATAGAAATACAAATTAATTTTTGGTATCTTCTATTTCAATATTCTCTAATTGTTGTTTAAAGCCCTCTTTAAATTGTTTGAGATATTCTTTTCTTAATGTTTCTCGTTCTTTTTTTTCTTCTTCTGTTAGTTCTCTTTGTTTTGATAAAAGTGCTAATTCATTTATTCTTTTTATTAATTCTTGATTAATCATTTTATCTCCTATGGATTTACTCTATTTGGACCACGGAAAATGAATTGAGCTTCTTTTACGGTTGGAATATTTAACAATAACATTGTAAGTCTTTCAAGACCAATCGCAAATCCCCCGTGAGGTGGACAGCCATATTTAAAGAATTCAAGATAGAATTCAACATCTTTTCCTAATCCTTTTTCTTCTGCTTGTTTTTTAATTAGTTCATAACGATGTTCTCTTTGAGCTCCAGAAGTTATTTCTACTCCTCTCCAGATAAGGTCAAATCCTAATAATAAGCCATTTTTATCTCTCATATGATAGAAAGCTCTTTTAGCAGCAGGATATCCTGTTACAAACATAAATTCGTGTCCAAATTTATCTTGTGCTAATTTATAAGTTAATCTTTCGGCTTCAGCGTTTAAATCAACTTTTTCTTCTTCTGGTACTTTAAAACCATATCTTTCTTCTAATTCATTATAAATATCTTGTAATTTCATTCTAGGGAAAGGAAGAGAAGGAATAATTACCTCGGTATTAAATACTTCCTTTATTATTTCTCCATATTTTTCTTTTACTTTTGTTAAGCCATATGTAAGCATTCTTTCTTCCATATTCATTACATCTTCATAAGAATCAACATAGGCAAATTCTAAGTCAAAACTAGTAAATTCGGTACAATGTCTTGAAGTATATGATTTTTCTGCTCTAAAAACAGGAGCTAATTCAAATATTCTTTCAAATCCTGCTGCAATAGCCATTTGTTTATAGAATTGAGGTGATTGTGATAAATAAGCTTTCATATCATAATATTTCAATTCAAAAACTTCTGCTCCTGATTCTGAAGCTGCTCCAATAATTTTAGGAGTATGTATTTCAATAAAGTTTTCTTGATACAAAAAGGCTTTCATTTGCTCTAAAAAGTATGATTGAATTGTAAATATTAAATTATTACGGTCGCTTCTTAAATCTAACCAACGATAATCTAATTTTAAATCTAATGATGAAGTGTCATCTATTGGAGATACTTCGGCTACAGAAACCACTTTAACTTCACTTGGAATTATTTCAACTCCACCCATTTTAACAAAATCATTTTTATAGGCTACACCTTTTAAATAAACTACAGAATTTAAAGGTAAGGTAGAAAATACTTCTGCAATTTCAGGGTGTTTTTCTTTTTCAACAGTTACTTGAACTTTGCCACTTCCGTCTTTTATAACAATAAATTGCATTGTTCTTTTATCTCTTATATTTACTACAAATCCTCTTACTTCACATTCTTGTTTATCTTGTAAATTTTTAATCAATGTTCTCATCATTTAACGCTCCTTCTAAAATATCTGTTATACAATCTAATAAATCTTCTTCTTCAACGATGTATTGTTCTACTTTTCTTGTATCTTTTACAATAAAGGTATTGTTTTTTACTTCATCTTCTCCAATTATAATAGCAATAGGAATATTTTTTCTTTCAACTGTCTTAAATTGTGATTTAAAAGACCTATTCAAAAAATCCATTTCTACTATTAAACCATTTTTTCTTAAAAACTCCATTGTTTTAAAAGCTAAGTCATTACATTTTTCTCCCTTAGGCATTACATAAACTTCTGGTGTTTCAGGTTGCAAAGAATCGAATAGATTTTCTTGTTCCATAGCAAGCAGTAATCTTTCCATACCAAATGCAAATCCTGTCGCTGGTAATGCAGGTCCTCCAACTTCATTAACTAAATTATCATATCTTCCCCCTGCTCCTAAAGCACCAAAAGAAGTATCTTTTTGATATATTTCAAAAACAACATCATTATAATAATCAAGTCCTCTTACTAAAGAAGTATCAACTTCATAAGATACATTTAATTTTTCAAGTAAGGATAAAACTTCTGAAAAATATTCTTTTGATTCTTCATTTAAGTAATCATTAATTTTTGGAGCATTTTTAATAGCGATATGTTCAGCATCATATTTGCAATCTAAAATTCGTAAAGGATTTTGCTCATATCTTCGTAAACAATCTGGACACAAAGCATTTTCTCCTTCTAAATATGGTTTGAAGTAATCTTTCAAAGCTGAAACATAATTACTTCTTGAAGCTGCATCTCCTAAAGTATTTAATTTTATAACTAAGTTTTCAAATCCTAGAGTTTCTAAAATGTTTTTGACCATTAAAATTAGTTCAACATCAACATAAGGATTTTTAAGTCCTACACATTCAAATCCGAATTGTTTAAATTGACGATATCTTCCTGATTGAGGTCTTTCATATCTAAATACAGGACCTAGATACATCATTTTAACAGGTAAATCAGGATTGTTATATAATTTGTTATTAACAAAAAGCCTAATAGTTCCTGCTGTTCCTTCTGGTCTTAAGGTTATAGAACGATTTCCTTTATCAAGAAAAGTGTACATTTCTTTATTAACAATATCACTGCTTTCTCCAACACTTCTACTAAATAATTCAGTCGCTTCAAAAATTGGAGTTTCAATCATTTGGTAACCATATGTTGAAGCAATAATTTTGATAATATCAGAAACAATATTTTCCTTTTGTTTTTCAAATGCTAGAACATCTCTTGTTCCTCTAGCCACGGTATAATTTGCCATATTTTTCCTCCCTTTTAAAATAAAAAAAATTATCAATCCATAGGGACGAATTTCCGCGGTACCACCCTACTTCACGATAATTATCATGCACTCAATTTACTTTAACGCAGTCAACGACTTTACTTTTAATAAAGTTTCTAAGAAAGTGTCTCCAAATAAATTTATAAAGATTTTCACCAACCATCTTCTCTCTAAAATAATTTTTTATTTGCTCTTTTTCCTCATCGAATTTACTTAATTATACCATTTTTATTCAATAAAACAACTAAATTATAAAAAAGTCAAAAAATTGTTAATGTTTTTTTTAAGTATGTTAGAATATTACCAAGGAGAAATAATATATGGAAAAATCAATCGTTTATTTTACAAAAGATATTAGTCCTGAAGGGCTTGTACGAATTTATGAAAAATTAAATGTTAATCTAATAGGAAAAGTAGGAGTTAAAATCTCCACGGGTGAACCTGGAGGACATAATTTTCTTAATCCTAAATTAATCGAACCACTTGTAAAAAAGGTAAATGGAACTATTATTGAGTGTTTAACTGCTTACAAAGGAAAAAGATTTAATGCTGATGACCATTGGAAAGCAATCGAAGACCATGGTTTTAAAGCTATTGCTCCTTGTGATATTTTAGATGAAAAGGGAGAAATTGGTATCAAAGTTAAAAATGGAGTTCATTTAAAAGGAGTTAATTATGTGGGAGAAAATCTAAAAAATTATAATTCTCTTTTAATGCTTTCTCATTTTAAAGGTCATCAAATGGCAGGAATGGGTGGTGCTTTAAAAAATATGAGTATTGGAATTGGCTCTAAAAATGGTAAAGCTTGGATACATTCTTGGGGTAACACGGCTATTCCTGATAAACTTTGGGATTACGTTGGTAATCAAGATGCTTTTTTAGAGAGTATGGCAGAAGCTTGTGAAGCTGTAATGGATTATATAGGAAGTAAAAATATCGTTTATATTAATGTCGCTAATAATTTATCTGTTGACTGTGATTGCAATGGAAATCCTGCGACACCTAAAATGAAAGATATTGGTATTTTTGCCTCTTTTGATCCAGTAGCTTTAGACCAAGCTTGTTATGATGCTATTATTAATAGCAATGATGAAGGAAAAAAAGATTTAGTAGAAAGAATGACTTCCCGACACGCTATTCATATAGTAGAAGAAGCAAATAGATTAGGTCTTGGTAACCGTGAGTATCAAATTGTAAATATTGACTAAAAAACATAATAATCTACTATAAAACAAAATTTATGTGCAGTTACTAATAATAAAAATTTAGAGAATTTAAGATTATCTATAAGGTTATAAAAGATTAATAAAAAGGAGAATACAATAATGATAGATAAAAGTTATGTAACCGTAGTAGAAAGCATTAAAGAACAAATTAGAAGTGCGCAACACAAAGCAATTTTAAACGCTAACAAAGAAATGTTAATTCTATATTGGAATATAGGAAAAGTTATTAATGAACATAGTATATGGGGAAACAAGTTTTTAAGAAATTTGTCAAAAGAAATATCAATAGAGTTTCCTTCTTCAAAAGGCTTTTCTGTTTCAAATCTTAAAAATATGGCAAGATTTTATCGAGAATATTCTAATGTTGAAATTGGTCAGACGCCGTCTGTCCAAATTCCTTGGAGCCATAATTTGGAAATTTTGCGTGTGAAATCTCAAGAACAAAGAATTTGGTATATTAATAAAACAATTGAAAATGGTTGGTCAGTAAATGTTTTGGCTCACCAAATAGATACTAATCTTTATACGCGACAAATTGAACAAAAGAAAGTATCTAACTTTAAGGATAATCTCCCTAGTCCACAAAGCGAACTAGCATTAGAAACAATTAAAGATCCTTATATATTTGATTTTATTGAGTTAAATGAAGATGCTAAAGAAAAAGACTTAGAGAAAGCATTAATTAATAATATGACTAAAGTTCTTCTTGAACTTGGTAAAGGTTTTGCTTTTGTTGGACATCAATATCATTTAGAGGTAACTGGTGAAGACTATTATATTGATTTATTATTTTACAATATTAAATTAAAATGCTATATTGTCATAGAACTAAAAAATAGTGAATTTAAACCTGAATATGCTGGTCAACTAAGTTTTTACTTAACTGCAATTGACCAGCAACTTAAAGAAGTTAATGATAATCCAACGATTGGTTTATTATTATGTCGACACAAGAACAATGTTGTCGCTGAATATACTCTAAAAGATATGAATAAACCAATGGGTGTAAGTGCATATAAAATTAAAGATTACTTACCTGAAAATTTACAAAATGAATTACCTTCAATAGAAGAATTAATTAATATAGTAAAGAAATATAATTATTAAAGGCTCTATAATCTAAATTTTTAAGAATTTTCTAAAATATCTTTTATAGAATTTTTTATATTTTAAAAACACAAAAATCCTTCTTGGTACTTTAATCTTACCTAGAAGGATTTTAAATATATTATTTACACATTTTTATGCACTTCAGTGCAAAAACTTTTTATTTTTCATTTTTTTTGCACTAAATTTATAAACTTTTATTAATTTCTTTGTCCTCTTTTTACATCATATACATTATTAATATTACTTAATATATTACATATACTTTGTAAATGGGAAGCATCTTTTACCAAAATAGAGGCAAATAAAGTTGCTGTTAATTCTTGTTTATGTGAAGTTGCACTTATTTCAATAACACTTATTTTATTTTGAGAAAAAACATTCATTATATCTACTAATAAGTTAGCTCTATCATTAGCTTGAATGATTAAATCTACTGGGTGCATTGATGATGTATAGGCTTCTTCTGTCCAAGTAGCTTCGATTAATCTTTTTTTCTCTCCTGCTATCATTGAACAATCTTTGCGATGAATTTTAATTCCTTTTCCTTTTGATATATAACCTACTATTTCATCTCCAGGAATTGGAGAACAACATTGTGATAAGGTAAGCATCATATCAGAACTTCCTGAAATGGAAATTCCAAATCTATTTCTTACAAGTTGTGATTTTTTCTTATTCTTAGAGAAATCTAAAACATTTTTCTCTCCTTCTTTTTTTTGCTTTATTTTAGAAGCCACCGTAATAGGACTAATTACTTTATTGGAGATTGCAAAATAAAAATCTTCCAAGGTTTTATATCCATATGCAGATAAAAGTTTTTCTTGTTCGATAATTTTTAAACCGTCTTTTTCATTAATTCCACGGTCTTTTAATTCATCAAACAATAATTCTTTACCGTGTTCAATTAATTCTTCTTTATTTTCTTCAATATTTCTCTTTAATAAAGCTTTTTTAATTCTATTTTTTGCTTGGCTAGTTTTCACAAATTCTAACCAGCCTTCACTAGGATAAGAATGTTGCTTACTAGTTTTTATCTCAACAACATCTCCTGTTTTTAAAGGAGTACTTAAAGGCACTAATTGCCCATTGACAACGGCTCCTACAGCACTGTCTCCCACTTTGGTGTGAACTTTATAAGCAAAATCTATTGGAGTGGAACCTGAAGGTAAGTCAATTACTAGTCCCCTTGGAGTTAAGACATAAACATTTGCTTCAAAAATATCTTTCTTTAAATTTTCAACATATTCTTTAGCGTTTTGGTCATCATCATCGGTCATTGAAACAAAATCTCGAAACCAGTGTAATTTTTCTTCTATCTCATTTTGTAAATGTCTATCATTACCTTTTATTCCTTCTTTATATTTCCAATGGGCAGCAACTCCACTTTCGGCTACTTCTTCCATTTTATGAGTTTTGATTTGGATTTCAAAGATATAACCGCCTTCTCCAACAATGGTGGTATGTAAAGCTTGATACATATTTGGTTTTGGCATCGCTATATAGTCTTTAAAACGACCAGGAATAGGTCGATATGTAGCGTGAATGTATCCTAAAACTTCATAACATTGTACTTCAGTATCGGTAATAACTCTTAAAGCTAACAAATCATATAATTCATCAAAAGATTTTCCTTTTTCCATTTTTCGATAAATAGAATAAATTTGTTTAGCACGACCATAAATCATAAAATCCATATTATTTTCTCTTAAAAGTTTATGCAAACTTTCAATCATCATTTGAACAGAAGATTGTCTTTCTTTTTCAGTTGCATTAAGACGTGAAGAAATATACTCATATTTTTCAGGTTCTAAATAAAACAAAGATAAATTCTCTAATTCACTTTTTATTTTAGATAAACCTAATCTATGAGCGATAGGAGCATAGATATCAAGTGTTGCTTGAGCAATACGGATTTGTTTTTCTTTTGTCAAATATGCTAAGGTTCTCATATTATGTAATCTATCTGCTAACTTTACAATAATAACTCGAACATCTTTAGCCATTGCAATAAAGAGTTTACGATAGTTTTGATTATCTAAATCTTCCAAAGTAAGTGATGACATTCTTTTGATTTTGGTCAATGATTCTACTAAATAGGCAACATCATCACCAAATAATTCTTTGATTTCTTCTAAACTAACATTACAATCTTCAACTATATCGTGTAAAAAACCTGCTACAATTACTTCAGGAGAAACTTCTAAATCTGCTAAAATCTTAGCCACTTCAACAGGGTGAACAATATAATCTTCTCCAGAAGCTCTTTTTTGTCCTTTATGCTTTTCTAGTGCAAATTCATAAGCTTTTTTGATTAATGAAAAATCTTGAGAATCTGTCATATATAGTTTTAATTTTTTTTCTAATTCTTCCATTAATTTTCCTCCTCTAAAAAGCCTAAAATCTTACAAGAAACGCTTAATTCCTCATTAAAATAATTCAAACTAGGTTTGATAATAATATTAAATGTATCTTTTAATTGTTCATATTTATCGGCTTGGTCATAAGCTGCTAAATAAAGATTTTCATTTAATTTTCCTACTAAATGAAGTCCATTTATACTTTTTGATAATGATGTTTTTAAAATGTTTTTAAGCAAAAACAAAGGTTCTTTTCTTCCTAGCCCAAATGGAGTAAGAATTTGGTAATTTTTCATTCCAGCAACTGTTAAATCTTCCACATTTAAACAAATTAAGTCATATTCTAATTCATCAATTTTTTGGTCTTTAAAACGTTTTTTTAACTCTTTCAATGTTTCTTCAAATTTTAAAGAAGAAACGCTTTCAACAGTCAAAATATCATCTTTTTTTCCAAAATTTTCATTTCTTAAATAATATATTTGATTTTTTTCCTTATTATAACCTATTAAAAATCTATTTTCCTTTTCCATACTTAAAGTTAAAATATGAAAATAATACATTTCATCAATTAAAGATAAATCCACTAAATACATATCATCATTAATTTTTTCTGCTTTTAAAGAATTATAAATTGCATTTAAATCATTCTTAAATTCTTTTCTTTTTTTATTAACTATTTTAGAAAAAGCAACTAAATCATCTTTTACTTCACTATCAAGAAGTAAAGGCAATTTATTAACATCATTACTATGACTTAAAGCACCATAGCAATTAAGACGATTATCTATTTCTTTTAAGATATCAATATCCACAAAATGATAATTACGATTTAACAAAGATAAAAAAGGATAATTTTTGTTATTAAGAATATAAAGAGTTCTTTTTAAAATATGATAATTTTCTTTATTTAAAAAAGTACGAGAATTAACTAAAGACATACCAGCGATAGACAAACTATAATCATCATAATAACCTACTAAAGCCCTAATAAATTTATAGGTTAAAATGGCAGTTGTCGTTTCAAAAGAAGTTTCTTTAGAAGACAAAGCAGGATTAATAATAGCACTAGCACTAGGAAAAGTATCACATCTATGATTATCAATAACAATAACATCAATTCCGTGATTTCTTAAATTTTCAATATGTTCCCTGCTTTCTAATCCATTAGCAAGACAAATCACCAATTTATATCCTTTTCTAATTATCATTCTAGTGATATTAGCATTTAAACCTTTACCGTCTACAAATTTATTAGGAACATAAAAAGCATAATTAGCTTCAAAATTTTTCAACACTTTTGTAAGCATAATGGTGCTATAAATTCCGTCAGATTCATAATCGGCATATACTAATATTTTTTCTTGATTTATGATACATTTTTTTACCAAAAAAGTTGCTTGGTCCATTAGTTTGAAATCAAAAGGATTTCCAATATATTTTAGATAATTATCATTAATGAAATTTAATTCTTTTTCATCAAAATTTAAAGCAGAAACAATTTTTGCTACGAAAGGAGTATTGATATTATATAAATTATTAAGATTAAATTCATTAACTTCTATTTTTTTATAATTCATAACTCCCCTCCTAAAAGTAAAAAAAGACTGCACTGAAGCAGCCTTTAATCATTAATTCCTGTGAATATATATTCTTTTGGCTCATCATCAAGTGGCTTAATTTTTAATTTTCTAATTTTCTTCGTTTTGTTTTTTCTAAAATGATAAGTTTTCAAATAGAAATTTATCCAAATTTTGAAAGTAACAAACATACTAGATAAAATTGCAATTATAACCGCACTATAACCTAAAAGATTAAATAAAACTGTATTATTATTACTCATTGCTACAAGAACTAAACTAACAACAGAATAAATATATAAACTAAATATTAAACGATAATTAATACTACCTGCAATATTTTCCATTAATTCAGCCTTATTAGGTTCTTCTAAATCTTTAGTTTCTGTTTTTGCTTTTTCAAATATATAGCCACTTAATAGATAATTTAATATCAATACAAGAGGCATTAATTGAATGCTATATAATTCAACTGGTAAACGGGTAATAATAGCAAAACTAGCAAAAGCAGCGATTGCGAATACTCCACCAACAAGTGCAGATAAAGTCATTCTTAAACGGTATCTAATTAAGAAATAAACAGTTAAGAATAATAAAACAAAACAAGTTGCTGTAATAACATTTTTAGTATTTGTTTTTACAAAAGGATATGAATAAGAAGAAGCATATACCATTTCATCTTCATAATCTTCTCCAAGAATATCTTTAACGATATTAACAACTTTTTCTTCATTATCGACAAGTGATTTATTCTCTCCATAGAAAGAAATAACATAACTAGAAACTAAGTTTTCATCTTCATCATAAAGAGTACTTGTTCCATAATTAACCTCATCATATTTTAGTTTTAAATCTTTAAAAAGTTTAAGAGCTTTATCTTTAGTATCAAAAGCCTCATTTTCAACATTAATTCTTAAAACATAATTTGTCGTATAACCATCTTTAAAATTAGCAACTTCATTACCAGTTAATCCTAAAGTAGTTCCTAAAGCAATAGCCACTACCATAACCACTAAACTAACAGGTAAGAATAATTTATACCATTTTTGATATTTCTTTCCGTATACTCTATCTTCATTAGATTTAACAACTTCACTGTTTAAACTAACAATCATTTCTTTATTAATATTGAAAACATTTTCACTTTGTAATTTACGGCTACCAAGTAAGAAATAACCAGCTACAAAATAACAAAGTCCCATAAATAAAGCATTAGATACACCAGATGAGAAAATCATTAAAGCTAATGATTTCAAATCACCTTTTCCAGCATAATATAAAACAATAGAAGAACCAATTACTACAAGTAAAGTATCAATGATAAATGCTAAAGATTTTAAATAACCTTCATTAAAAGCTCTAACAACATTTCTACCTTTATACAAAGAAGTTCTAATTCTTTGAGTAACACCAATAAATAAATCAGTAGAAAGTCCAATACTTACTAAAATTCCTAAACAACTTAAAATACTATAAGTTCCATTTAACCAATAGAAACCAATTAAAGTAAAGAAGGTTGCAAAGAAAGTTAAAATACTTCCTAAAATTCCTGCTTTTTTATAAAATCTGATTAAAATAAAACTAACTAAAAGAACAATAGTAGCTACACTGATAAAATATTTAACTAAATCGTGATTACCATATTCAGCAGATATTTTAACCATTGAAGTTTTTTCAAGTTTAACACCTAAATTTCCATAAGCCATAGCAAAAGTTTCTTCAACCATTTTATCAGCATCAGAATAATTTACTTTAATTTTTCCTTTTGAATAAGACAAATCTGTTATTGAAGTAAAATTATCTTCATTATCTTTATCTTCTCCATAATAATCATTCCAAATAGTGATAACAATATCATCACCTAATTTTTTCAATTTGCTTTCTCCACTTTTAGTAGCTTCAGCAACCATCATATAAGAATAAGTATTATAGTTAACTTGCCATTCAATACTATCGGTATCGAATAGTTCTTCAAAAGTGTATCTTTCAGGATAAGTACTATCCCCAACAGTAACTACTTTATTAACCTCAATATAATCTTCGATAAACTTCTTAGCTTCTGAATAATCATCTGCCATTAAATTGATTCTTAAATTCCCATTTTCTTCTGCTACGACAAAAGAATCATTGATTTTTTTGTTATCAATTCTTTTTTGCATTAATTTAGCCGCTTTTAAAGCTTGTTCTTCACTTACCTTTCCTTCTTCATCTTCAACATTTGATAAGTGGTAAACAACCTCATACCCTTTTTTAAACTCTGCAGAAGTTTGCAAATTGTCCTTTAAATTAGGTATTGTTGCAACCATAATTACTAGAGTTGTGAAACATACTAGCAAAAATGAGTAAATTCTTTTCACTTTCTTTCCTCCGTTCTTAAAAATCTATTCTATTTTAACACACAATTACATATATTGCTGTGTAAAACAATAAAATGACTATAAAGAATATATCATTTTTTAAAATGATTTTCAATAGAAAGGATAAATAAATGCTCAAGAATAGAATTGTTAAATCAATATTATCCCTAATTAGTGTTGGACTTATCGTAAAAGCTATCTCTATAATTGCCAAAGTTATCACTACTAGAATTTTACAAGAAGAAGCTATGGGATTATATATGTTAGTAAATCCAACAATGGTATTAACTATCAATATTTCTCAAATTTCCTTACAAACGGTCATTGCCAAACTTCTAGCTAGTAAAGAAGACACTCAAAAAGTCTTAGTTACCTCAACAATTTTAATAACTATTATTACCATTATTTTTATGATTTTAATTATTTTATTTGCTCCTTATTTTGCGACAACTTTCTTAAAAAACGATAAGTGTATTTATGCTTTATATGGTTTAGCATTGTTATTACCTTTAATATCAATAGGAACGATTATAAAAGGCTATTATGCAGGAATTGGAAAAATAGAAATAACAGCTTATTCTCAAATTAGTGAAGAAATAGGAAGATTAGCTTTTATTATTGTATTCGGAACTACATTTTTAAAAATCAGTCCTGCTTATGGAGCTTTAGCAGCAATTTATAGCCTTTGTTTTGGAGAAATTTGTTCCTTAACCCATATGTTTATTGCTCTAAAAAATAACAATAGGTCATATCCAAAATCTTTTTTTAAATCTTTAAAAGAAAAAACAAATTATATTTTTAAAAAAATATTAGGTATTTCTATACCTTTAACATCATCAAAACTTATAGATTCTTTTACTTACTTTTTAGAACCGATAATAATGACTTCAATTCTTTTAAAACAAGGATTAAATGTTGACCAAATTACTATTGAATATGGAATGTTTACCGCCTATGTTTTGCCTCTTTTATTAATGCCTTCTTTTTTTTCTTCTTCTTATGGAAAAGTATTGTTGTTTGAAATGAGTGAATCAGAACACCAAAAAGACCGCAAAAAATCTTTAAAATTATTCAATAATTTTTCTTTTTTATCTCTTGCAACAGGTTTAATCTTTTCTTTGCTTATGTTTTTCTTTCCTCGTCAACTATTACAATTATTGTTTAAAACCCAAAAAGGAGCAAAATATGTCAGAATGTTGAC
Source organism: uncultured Erysipelotrichaceae bacterium (assembly GCA_964442785.1). Lineage (GTDB taxonomy): Bacteria > Bacillota_I > Bacilli_A > RFN20 > DUOF01 > SIG223. The sequence continues at coordinate 34,217 of CAYTZW010000006.1, read as the reverse complement.
TTTTCCTTTCTTGTTATATTATCTTGAAGCCCCACTTCACGCTGCAATGACTTCCTTAAATTTAGAGAAAAGTGATTTTATCGTTTCTTTATCTTCATCAATCGTGAGAATTATTGCCTTAATTCTTTTCTTACCTATTTATCAAGTTTTTGCTGTTATGCTCGCTTCTTTAATTGGAGTAATTGTCCATATCTTGATGAGCCTTTTCTATGTTTATCGTCGACTTCTCTATGATAATTAATTTATCATTCTCTAAAATTGCCAAAAATATATTTTCAATTTTTTTACCATTTAATTTATTCATTAACCATTGTTTATCATAGCCAAGTTCATTCAAAGCCTTAAAATCAACATTTCCGTCTTTAATAAGAGGAAAAGGAAAACATTTGCACTCACTTTTATTTATGATACTAAGTTCTCCATTCGCCTCTAAAATCGCATATTTTATATCATTTAAACTAGAAAAGCCTTTACTTCTTAATTGGCTCATTAAATCATCAATATTATATCTTTGTTTTGCCATCGTTTTTTGATTAATTTTACCATTTTTTATCAAAATAGTAGGAATATGCTCTACCACATTACGAACTTTTTCACACTTTAAAATAACAAAAGAAGTAATAACTTGTAAAAAACACATTATAAAAGTAACCAAAACAGTTCTAAGAAGAATGTTCCAACCACTATCAATAGACAAAGAAAACAAATCTGAAATAACAAAAAAGACTGCCATATCAAAAATAGATAATTGCCCGACTTCTCTTTTTCCCATTAGTTTCATCACTAAGATAAGAGAAAAATAAAAAATTAAACATTTTAGTAATACTATTAAATATTCGTTCATAACTTTAAATAATAAGGAGACTATTATGAAATCAAAAATAACCTCATATTTATTTGCCTTTCTTTTTCTAGTATTAACCGCTTCTTTAATATCTATAACTTCAATTATTTTAGAAAATTTTATTAAAAATGAAAAAACCCAAGAAATAATCATTTCTATTCTATCATTACTTTTATTTTTAATCACTGCAATCATATTTGGACGAAAAATCAAATCAAAAGGATTAATAAATGGAATAATATTTGCCCTTCTCTATTTTGCCTGTGTAATAGGAAAAAATGATGGCTCTTTTTTATCAATAACTCTAACCAGTGCTAAAATGTTAACTCTTATTATAGGTACAATGATGGGTGTAAACTTAGAAAACTAAAAAAAGCAAAGACTTTTAACTCTATAAATGATATAATACTTCTCCAAGGAGGGAAGAAAATGTCAAATAAAGAATTACCAAATTACACAAAAGGAGAAGAAATATTTAATGCTGTATCTCACATTGTAGGTGGAGCATTTGGAATTGCGGCTTTAGTTTTAGGAATTATTTTTGCAGTTAAATACTCAAATGGTTATGGATTAGCAAGTATGATTGTCTATGGATTATCAATGATAATCTTATATACTATGAGTGCTTTATATCACTTTCTACCAAAAGGAAAAGCTAAAAAAGTTTTTAGAATATTAGACCATTGTACTATTTTCATTCTTATAGCAGGTACTTATACCCCATATTGCTTAGTAGCTTTAAGAAGTAGCTACCCTACTTTAGGTTGGACTTTATTTGGAATTGTTACTACCCTATCAACAATAGGAATTGTCTTTAATGCTATAAATATGCACAATCCTGTTATAAAAGGATTATCTATAGGTTGTTACTTAGGTGAAGGCTGGTGTATTATTTTTGCCATTAAAAAACTTATAAAAGTCATTACCTTACAAGGATTTTTACTATTACTGGCTGGTGGAATTTTATATACTATTGGAGCCATTTTCTATGGTTTTGGAAAAAAGAAAAAATATATTCATTCCGTTTTTCATCTTTTCTGTTTAGCAGGAACAATATTTCAATTTTTATCAATTTTATTATATGTAATCATCTAAAAAAGTTTGGCAAATTAAATGTCAAACTTTTTATTTTAAAAACTGTTATAATAAACCACCTTGATAATTTATATGTAAATGTTTATAGGCTTTTTCTAAAACAATACGACCTCTTGAAGTTCTATTAATCATTCCTATTTGTAATAAATAAGGCTCATAAACATCTTCTAAAGTCATTGCTTCTTCTCCAATAGCAGCAGCAATCGTTTCAAGTCCTACAGGACCGCCTTTAAATCTTTCAATAATTCCTTTTAAATATCTTATATCAACATCATCAAGTCCTAAGGAATCTACTTTTAAAGCATCAAGGGCTTTTAGAGTTAACTCTGTAGAAATGATTTTTTGATTTTCATAATCGGCAAAATCACGAACTCTTTTAAAAAGTCTATTAGCAATTCTGGGAGTACCACGACTTCTTTTAGCAATCTCTAAAACTGCTCCGTCTTCAATTTCAAAATTAAAAACTCTGCTTGTTCTTCTAACGATTAGTTCTAACTCTGGAATGGTATAATATTCTAGTTTATTGACAATTCCAAATCTATCACGCAAAGGAGAAGATAAATCTCCTGCTCTGGTAGTTGCTCCAATTAAGGTGAAAGGTGGTAAATCTAAATTAACAGACCTAGAAGCACCTTCTTTTCCAATAACAACATTAATAGAAAAATCTTCCATAGCGGAATACAATATTTCTTCGACAACACGAGGCAAGCGATGAATTTCATCAATAAAAAGAATTGTTCCTGGTTCAAGAGAAGTCAAAATTGCCGCCAAATCTCCTGTTTTTTCAATACTAGGACCGGTTACCACTTTAATAGGAGCATTCATTTCATTAGCAACAACATACGCAAGAGTTGTTTTTCCAAGTCCTGGTGGACCATACAACAAAATATGGTCAATAGTTTCACTTCTTTTTTTAGCCGCTCCTAAAAAAATCTTCAAATTATTCTTTACACTATTTTGTCCAATATATTCTTCTAATGTCGAAGGTCTTAAAGATAAATCTTCATCACCACTTATTTTATCAGCATCTAATAATCTTTCCATATTTATCTCCTTAATAATTGTAAAGCCTTTTTAATACAATCATTCAATTCTAAATTATCTTCATTTATTTTAGATAAAGCATTATCAATTTCATTCACTTTAAAGCCAAGTCCTTTTAAAGCTTCTTTAGCATCTTCAAATACTTGACTATTTTTACTTTTAATGGAACTATCTTCAAATTTAAGTTGTCCCTTTAAATCCAAAATCATTTGTTGAGCAGCTTTAGGCCCTACTCCTGGAAGTTTCTTTAAAAAACTCGTATTCGTAGTTTCTATAGCATTAACAAAAGAAGCAACACTGGCTTTACTTAACATATTAATAGCACCTTTAGGACCAATACCTTTAACATTTATAATTTTTAAAAATAATTCTTTTTCTTCTTTTGTCAAAAAGCCATATAAAACTAAATCATCTTCTTTAACTTGCATATAAGTTAAAACTTTAGTTTCTTCATACAACTTAAATTCTTCAGGGCGTGAAACAAAAACTTGAAAAGCAATATTATTAACATCAACAACAATATAATCAAATCCAATTACATTTACTTTGCCATACAAATAATATATCACTCAAATCACCTCTTTAATCTACCATTAAATATTAACATAAATAAACTATTTAATAAACAAGGTTTTTTTAATTTTATTGCATTAAAAAAAGGCTTTCACAAGCCTTATTGAGTAATATTTAATTTAGCGACCATTGTTTCTATTGAACGAGTAATATCTTCATACGGATATTTAGTAACAAATGGTTCTCCTTTACTAACAAATTCCTCGACACGATAATAATCACAAGGAATTGCAGCAAAAACAGGTAATTTAATCAAACTTCTAAATTTATTATATGATAAACCGTGATTTTCTTCACCAGATTTGTTAACAACAAGTTTAATTTTAGAATCTAATCTTAATTTAGTTAATAAATCTACTAGTAAACGACAATTTTTAACAGTAGCTAAATCTATTGTTCCAACCATTAAGATATCTTTTGACAATTTAATAGTAGCTAGCGAAATATCATTAAATATTGAAGGAGTATCACAGATAACAGCATCAAAGTGATTACTTAATTTAACAAATAATTCTTTTGTTGATTCTTTATTAACAAGAGAAGCTTGTTCAGGATTAGTAGGAGCAGGTAAAATAAATAAGTTTTCATTCTTTTGAATCATATAATTTTCAATATTAGTATCATTGTCTAAATGTTCTTCAATTAAATCAGAAAGAGTAAAAGTAGGTTTAACATTATTATACAAATAAACATCTCCAAATTGTAAAGCCATATCTACTAAACAAACTTTATAGCCATAATTAGCAAAAGCTGCTGCTAAATTTGTAGCGATAGTTGTTTTTCCAATTCCTCCACGCATTCCAATAACACTAATAATATTTTCTTTAACTTGAGTTCCAGCAATATATGAATTAATTAATCTATCGTGTTCTTTTAAATTATTTACTTCTTCTTTTACTTTTTCTAAAGCCTCAACAATAACACTTTCTTCAGCTTTAGGAGAAATAATGGCAGATAAATCTAACTTTTTAAGTTTAGCATAATGAGCGACAAGTCCACTAGCAACAACCATAACTCCACTTGTAAAGAATTTACCTTTCAATATTTTGCTAATTTCATAACAATGCTTGGCACTCTTAAAACCACTTAAAAAGATAATATTATAATCTTTTCTATTTACCATTGTAACAAGTTCATCAAAAGATTCATAATTGATAATATTAAATTCATCTGTAGTTAAATTTTTAGCAAGCAATTCATTGGCTTCTAATAACTCTTTTCTAATAAAAACATTATATTTCATAGAAAACTCCTCCTGTATAACAAATTTATATTAAGTTACATTATATGTAAACATTTTTTTATGAAAACAAAAAAAAGAGATTTTGTGGATAAAGTCTCTTTTTTAATTAGATTTAGGTATTAAAATAATATTTTTACAATGTGGGCAGATGTATTTTTGGTCTTCCAAATCATCAACAGAAACTTTCTTACTTTGATATAAAGAGGAGATATCTTCAATAATTTGCTGAGTACTATTGTTATCTTTTACTCTTATTTTATCTCCTACTTCATATTGACGATATAAAGAATCAGGATTCAAAACTGAAAAATCATTCTCTGACATATTGTATTTTTTTAAAATCTTATCTACAGTTTCTCCCGCTTGAACTATATGAATTTTCACCTATATCACCTAATTAAGCATATGAATATTAATCAATAAATATGCCTTAATTATTCATAATAATCAAATTCAATATCATATATTTTAACGGTATCGCCGTCTTTAATGCCTTTTTTCTTTAATTCTTCTTCAACTCCAAGAGACCTTAAAGCACTTAAAAATTTATTCATTCCTTCATCAGTTGAAAAATTCGTTTGTTGATAATATTTTTCAACTTGGCTACCTTTAACAGAATAAAGATCCTCTTTTTCTTTTATAACTTCAAGAGCCACTTCATCTTTAAATTTATAGACTTTGACTTTTTCAGGATTATAGAAAGTAAAGGAAGGAGTTTCTTTGACAAGTTGATTAACTCGATATAACAGTTTATCTAAACCAGTTCTTGTTAAAGCACTTATTGGAAATATTTCAACATCTTTCACTTTTTCTTTAAAATTCTCTAAAAGTAAAATAGCACCTTCATCGTCCATTTTATTAGCAGCGATAACCATTGGTCTCTTTTCTAATCCAAGTCCATATTCTTTAAGTTCATTTTGGATAATTAAATAATCTTGATATGGATCTCTGCCTTCTTCTGAAGAAATATCAATAACGTGGATAATAACTCTACATCTTTCAATATGTTTTAAAAATTGAAGTCCTAATCCTTTTCCCTTACTAGCACCTTCAATAAGTCCAGGTAAATCAGCCATTACAAAACTATCATTTCCAACTGAAACAACTCCAAGTTGTGGTTTTAAAGTAGTAAAATGATAACTTGCTATTTCAGGTTTTGCAGAAGTAACTGCTGAAAGTAAGGTACTTTTTCCAACAGAAGGAAATCCTACTAATCCAACATCAGCAAGTAATTTTAATTCTAAACGCAAGTTTAGTTCTTTACCAACTTCGCCATTTTCAGCAAATTTAGGTACTTGATTACGGCTGGTAGCAAAACAAGCATTTCCTTTACCACCACGGCCACCCTCAAGCAAAGTAAATGGTTGATTTGGAGTATTAATATCTCCTAAAACTTCATTGGTATCAGCATCATAAATAATGGTACCAACAGGAACTTTAATTATTAAATCAGGAGCATATTTTCCAAACCTTTTTTCTTTAGCTCCATTTTCTCCATTTTCAGCAACAAATTTCTTTTTAAAACGGAAATCAAGTAAAGTATTTAAACCACTATCTCCGATAAAGATAATATCGCCACCTTTACCACCATTACCACCAGAAGGGCCTCCTCTTTCAATATATTTTTCACGATGAAAAGTGATAGCACCATTGCCACCATTACCTGCTTTTACATAAATATTAGCACGATCGATAAACACGAAAATCCCCTCCTTAAAAAAGAAAAGTCCCAACTGGGACTTATTTAGTTACTGGATATACAGAAGCTTTTTTACGATCTTTTCCTAAGCGTTCATATTTTACAATACCATCAATTTTAGCATACAAAGTATCATCTCCACCAATTCCTACATTATTTCCAGGGTGAATTTTTGTTCCTCTTTGACGATATATAATTGAACCTGCATGAGTAAATTGTCCATCAGCTTTCTTTGCTCCTAATCTTTTAGATTCAGAATCTCTACCATTCTTAGTAGAACCTACTCCTTTTTTAGAAGCAAATAATTGTAAATCTAATTTAAACATTAACATTTGCTACTCCTCCTTAATATTTAGATATTTTGCATACGATTGTTGAATTGTTTTTAATTGAATTATCATTGTTTCCAAAATTATTTGCAATTCTTCATTCATATCTTTTATTTCTACTTTACTAACATTGTCATTAACTAAAAAATCAACTTTAGAATTTTTTTCTGCCAAAGCATTAAAACCACCAATTACAATAGCACTAACACCAGCACAGACTATATCTTTTCCTCTTTTATCATATTCAGCGTGCCCACTGACCTTTAAAGAAGTAACTTTAGAATTTTTCCTTGTAATAACAACACTAATCATAATTAATTAATACTATCGATAATTACACGAGTATATGGTTGACGGTGTCCTTGTTTACGACGGTAATTATTTTTTGATTTATATTTGAAAACAATGATTTTTTTAGCTTTACCATTTTTTTCAACTTTAGCAGTTACTTTACTACCTTCAACATAAGGATTTCCAACTTTAACTGAACTACCACCAACAAATAATACTTTGTCAAATACGACAGTTTCTCCTTCTTTAGCATCTAATTTTTCAACAAAGATTTTATCACCTTTTTGAACTTTTATTTGCTTTCCACCAGTTTCAATAATTGCGTACATATTCTTCCTCCTCTACTATTTGGCACTAAGACTCGCCATTAAGGTGCTATGCTTGAATACCTTTTTTGAGCGGTTGTAGCCCCAAAAGTGAGGCCTTACAACGCCTATATAGTATCACACAAATCAAAGAGTGTCAAATTATTAATTCATTATCTTAAAATATTGTCTATAAATATTTACTATTCATTAAAAAAAGAAAAAAGGGAGTGAACACTCACTCCACTTCTTTCCTAATATGAAAGCAATTTTTTTATTTAATTATTATTTATTTGTTGTTGTTTTATAAGTCCAAGAGTTCATCCATTTCATTAAGCTATTGTAAGCTAAATCAATTTCACTTTGAGGAGTTACACTATCAAGTTTGTATGAACTACCACTTGTTGCTCCTGTGAAATATTCAGGGAATAAAACTCTATTTGCATTTGTTTCATCGATTGTGATTTCATCATTTTCGAAATCAACTTTAACAACTGAAGTTCTTCTTGAAATGATTACAGAAACTGCAGTAGTATTAGCTTCTTCTTCTGCTTCTGTCCAACCAACAGCTATGAATGCAGGGATATTTCTATCAGTTGCTAAGAATTTCTTACTATCAGTTTTAGCAGCATAAGCAGCAACTTCTTTTAAGAATGCAACTTGGTCAGCATTTGTAATTTCATTATTTGTAACATTAGGACTAACTTCTCCAGTAGCTACTAAATATAGTAATACTTCTGCTTTTTGAACAGATGTAGTTGTACTTGGCCAATAAGCAGGTTTTCCGTCTGCTGCGTCTACTACAGCACCATTATCTTGATTATATAACCAAGCCCAAGCAGTCATTGCTCCTTCAGTACCTTTTTCAACGATTGCTAAATCTTCTAATCCACCTTTAACATAAATATTATTGTATTCTCCTAATACTTTTTCAGCAGTGATTGTATAGAAATTACCAGTATATTCTCTGAATGCTTTGTTAATTCCATTATCTCTCTTTGTATCTGCTAATTTACGGCACCAAGGACAATTATATCTTGTTGCATAAAGAATGAATTGTTCTTCATTAGCGATTGATTTTCTTAAATCTGCTAATGTTTCTAATTCTTTCTTAGTATTTACTGTAACTGCTCCAGCAGTTGTATTGTAATAATAGTCAACAGCAGTGTTTATTCTCTCTTCAGTCATACTATCAGCAGTTAAATTATAGACTCTTTCTCCATCAACAAAGAAAACTAATTGAGGTCCAGTTAATGTAACTCCATCAGTAGAACCTAATTTTCTTAACATTGCTTCTTTTTCCGCACTACTTGCTGCAGAGTTATCAGGATTGTAATAATATACTTTATATCCAGTTGCTTCTACCCAAGCATTAATGATAGGTTTTGCAGCAGCACAAGAATTGCATTCATTAATACCATAGAAAACAATAAGGTCTTTCTTTTCACCAAATGTTTCGCCTAATACAGCATCTTTACTACCAATATAGTTTTTCAAATAAGCTGCATCGATTGAAGACATTTCGTGTCCAAATGAAATTTCTAGTTCAGGTTTAGTATTGACTACATTTTGGGTATAACCATTTTCTTCTGCCCAACCTTCATAATCAATTCCTGACTCTAATACATAGTCATTGTCTTCTGCCCAACCTTCATAGTCGATACCAGATTCTAATACATAGCCATTGTCTTTTGCCCACTTTTCGTAATCTTTTTTAGTTACTTTTTCTTTTCCGCAGGCTGCAAGTGTTGAGGCTAATACAGCAACGCTTGCTACTTTTAAAATTTTTGTCATTTTCATATACAAAATCTTCCTCCTGCTTTAAATTATATATATATATATATATTTGTCAATTATTTTCGTTAATTTAACTTTAATTTCTCATAATTAAATCTTTTATAATTCAACAAAGTTTCACTTTTTTTCATTTTTTGTATCAATTTACTATTTAGAAAAACAAAAGTATATTCTTTCTTATTTCTTTACATACAAAAAAAGTGATGTATTTCTACATACATCACTATATATAATTACCTATAATTAATATTAAGCTCTTGAATCGTATTCACCATTATCGGTACGAACAATAACTTCTTCATCTTGAGCTACAAATAAAGGAACTCTAATAACAAAGCCAGTTTCTAATGTTGCGTCTTTAGTAGCTGTTTTAGCAGTATCTCCTCTAACAGCAGGCTCAGTTTCAATAATTCTTAAAGTTACTTTACTAGGTAAAGCAATTCCTAAAATTTCTCCTTCGTAGTAAGTAATTTCAGCAGTTCCATTTTCCTTTAAGAAATTCATTTCCCATTTTAATTTATCTTTATTAATGCTAACTTGTTCATAGTTTTCAGTATCCATAAATACTAAACCCATTCCGTCATCATAAAGATATTGCATTTCTCTTTTTTCTAAATGGATTGTTTCAACTTTGTCGCCACCAGTCATTGAAATATCTGTAATTGTTCCTGTTCTTAAATTTTTTGCTTTTAATTTAATAACCATTTGTCGCATAGCAGTTTTATTATGCCATGTATCTAAGACTGTATAAATATTACCTTCATATTTGAAGCCCATTCCTGGTTTTAAATCATTACAACTTATCATAATTTAACCTCTTTTCTCAACATTTTTATTCTAACAAATATCTACTATTAAGTAAATATTTTTAATAAGAAAAAACCACCTTTAAGGTAGTTGTAGAATTATTTTTTCTCTTTATGTACTGTTTTTTTGTTGCAGCGTGGGCAAAACTTATTTACTTCTACACGGTCAGGGTGTAATTTTTTATTTTTATCAGTTGCATAGTTTTGTTCCTTGCATTCGCTACAAGCTAAGATGATTCTATCTCTCATAATGACACCTCCAAGTTATCAATGCTAGTTAATGATAACACATTCTTTTAAAAAAAACTATATTTTTTTATCAAGTCATAAATTTGTGGAATTTTTTTAACAATAAAGGAAGTTTTTTTCTCCTTCTTGCATAGAATTATTTAGGAGGAATTATGAGTAAAGATTTAATTAATTACTATTTACAAAGTTTAAAAACCGATAATGCCATTTATTTAGCAGCTCAATATGGAATTATTTTTAATGAAGAAGAAATGGAAATTGTTCTCCCTCTTTTGAAAAAAAACTGGGAATTTTATCTAAATCCAAATGGAAGAAGTTGTATGTTAAAAGATATTGAAGTACTCACATCTAAAGAAACGATGTTTAAAGCAGAAAGATTACTTAACATTTTAATCAATAATTTTCAATAAATAGCTTTATAAAAAAACTAAGAAGCCATAAATTGATATGACACTTCTTAGTTTTTCTTTATATAGTAATATTAAATAAGGAATTTTTAACAAATCATTCTATAAATGGTTATTATTTTTTAATGATTATCTCGATATTGATTTTGCAAGAATGAAGGAATTAATGAATCTTCTTCATCTTCAGTTTCTTCATTATTATTTTCTTCAATTTCTAATTCTAGTCTTTCTTGAACTTCTATTTGAGGCTTACGATTGAAGGAATCATTATGCAAGGTTGCTTGTTGAACTACTTTTTCATCAAAATCAGTAGCAATAACACTAACAATCATTTCATCATCTAATTTTTCATTAAATGAATAACCGATTATGATATTAATATCAGTTCCAGCAGCTTCTTTTATGATATAAGCAACTTCATTAGTATCATCTAAGGTTACCGTTTCCCCACAAGTAATATTAACAATAGCATTTCTTGCTCCCATAAAGTTTGATTCTAAAAGTGGAGAAGAAATAGCTTTCATAGCAGCTTCGTGAGCTTTTTTAGCACCTTTTCCAATTCCAAATCCTATCATTGCTGTTCCTTTGTTAGCCATAACAGTACGAATATCAGCAAAGTCAAGATTAATAACAGAAGGCAAGGCTATTAAATCGGTAATGGATTGAACACTTTGTCTTAAGACATCATCTGCTTGTTTAAAAGCATCTTTAATAAAGGCACTTCCATTCATTAAAAGTAATTTATCATTAGAAACAATAATTAAGGAATCGACATACTCTTTAAGTCTTTCTATTCCTTCGGTAGCATTAGCATTTCTAGCTTTTCCTTCAAAAGAGAAAGGTCTTGTAACTACTCCAATAGTTAATGCACCTTCTTCACGAGCAATTCTAGCAAATTCAGGAGCGGCACCAGTTCCTGTTCCACCACCCATTCCAGCAGCAAGAAATACTAAATCTGTTCCTTTAATTACTTCTCGTATTTCATCTTCACTTTCTAAAGCAGCTTCTTTACCTACACTTGGATTAGCACCAGCACCTAAGCCTCTAGTAGTATTTCTACCTAAAATTATTTGATTTTTGGTCTTGGAAGTTCTTAAAACTTGCATATCCGTATTAGCAACCCAAAATTCAACACCTTGAAGTCCTGCTTCCATCATACGATTTACCGCATTATTTCCGCCACCACCAATTCCAATAATTTTTATTTTACAAATATGAGCAAGGTCATCTTCATTAAAAAATTCTTCATCATTCATAATTATTCCTCCTATTTAAAATCATCATCATTAAAAGCTCCAAAATATTTTGTAGAGTTTTTCTTTTCTAATTTCATTTGATCAATTTTTATATCAACTTGTAAATCTTCACCTTTACTTTTACTAAAGTCATTTTCTCTAGTAGAATAAGCATCTATTTCTAAAGATTCTCCTTTTGACAACTCTAAAAGTCCATATAAAGAAGTTAAACTACCATTTCTAATTCCTAGAATAGAAGGAAGATAAGTAGCAGCTTTTACATTAAAGTAAGAACTTATTTTCTCATCAAGGTTATTTAAAGAAGCTCCTCCACCAATGATACCAATTTGATAATCGCCATAAGAAACAAAAGCTTGTGCTTGTTCTTTGATAGCGTTCAATATTTTTTCAATTCTTTTTTCAACGATATTGGCTATCATTAAATCTGTAATTAATTGATTTTCTTTTTTATTTTTTCGATTATAAACAATCGAATTATCACATTTTGAACATAAAGCATTACCAAATTTAATCTTCAAATTCTCAGCTTCTTCAAAAGTTAAATCTAACTCAGACATCAAATCTTTAGTTATATCTAAAGAACCCATAGGAATTTTAAAAGTATTTGATAAACGATTTTTTAAGAAAATAGCACAACTTGTAGTTTTAGAACCAATATTAATTTGTAAAACATTATCTTTACTTAATTGATTTTTATATGTTTCAAAAGCAGCAATATCTTTTAAGTAGTAACTTTTAATATTAATTCCTACTTTGCTTAATACACTACGATAAGAAGTAATTGTTTCAGAAGGTAAGGTTAAAACTGAACAAGTCAATTTAATGACATCAGATTTAATTCCTATCGGTGCTTTTTCATAACGAGTTAATTCATCATATCTTGGTGGTTGAGCCACAAAATACTCAGTTGGTATTACTTCCACTATTGATAATCCATTCCCAGGATTTTTACGACGACATCTCTCACGCGTCATTTCAATATCTAAATCCGTTACCGTATATTCATTACTAGTTCTACTACTCTCTTGCATTTGCAAAATCTTTAATTGGTCAGACGGAAGTGCAAAAACAACATTTGAAATAGAAAGATTTAACTTTTGATTAGTTGCTTTAATAATTTTATTTAAAGAGTTTAAAAGAGCTTCTTCATCAACAACAATTCCATTTACAAGACCATTTGTTGACTCGATGAAAGATTGATAAATAAACAATTTATCTTCATTTCTTTCTCCTATTATAAGTTTAATGTTACTTTCACTAAATTCTAGTGCCATTACAATTCTTTTATTACCCACACAAACTCACCCTTTTAACTTATTATACATAATTGTAACGCTAAAAACTATCTAATTTTTAAAAAAATTATTATAAATAATTAAGATAGCAATTAATTGTTTAAATGTTCACTTTCATAGTCGAAATTTTATTTTATTCTTGTAAATTTATTTTTATCATTTGACTCTACTAAATAGCCTAAATCTACTAATTTTTCCATAAAATAAGATACAAAATTATCAGGAACATAATCGGTAATTATTTTAGAAACAGCTCTTGCTGAGTAAAGTTGTCCAAACATAAATTTTGAAGCAACATATTCCACTAGACGATAACGAATTTGGTTAGAAGTTGGAACTTTATTAATTCTTCCTAAAGCATCAATACAACCACTTATTTGATAATCTTCTTTAGTAATTCTCGCATACAGATAATTATTTTCTTCTTTATATAATTTAAAACCTAATTTATTGAAAAATTGAGTTAAAACGACATTATTAGAAGGATATTTTACTCCTACAACACTAAATTTTTCTTTAAGAAGGCATTTATCAAGTAAAAGAATGATTGCTTCTTGTCCATAATAATTACGGCGATATAATGACTCTATGAATATAGATAACATTGGCATATTTTCTTTGCTATCCCAAATATAAGAAACTTCTCCAACATTAATTCCATCTTTTTTTCTAGTAACGTAACTATAGAAATAGTTTTTGCCTTTTCCAAGCCAAGTTTCGCCCCAACTTTTCCAAATAGAAGCTGGAAAATCTGCTAATTCTTCTCTTTTTTTTAGTAAATACTCACGATATTCTAAATCGTCAACTTTTGGTGTTTTTAAATATATTTGTCCCATTTATATCCTCCAATAACTATAACTTTTCTCAGTATATCCAATTATTACTTTTCCTTCTTCAATATAATTTGGATTTTCTTTAATTTCAATTACTATTTTTTCATAAATCTCTAAATTTAATTTTTTACTAATTGAATTTTTATCAATTACAAAAGTTATCATAATTTCTTTATCAAAAATATTTTCCAAGAAAGTAAAACTATAGGTGTTTTTATCAGTAAGGGGGTAATCTTTTTCTTCAATAGAGGTCATTTTTTTATTTTTTCTTAACTCTCCCCATTTACTATCTAAAGAGGCAAAATCTTCTATCATTGAAGCATTAATAGTAGCTTCTATACTTGGTATATTTCCATAAATCTTTTCATCAACTTTTTCATTTGAAAAACTACCATTACTCCAAAGAATTCTATTTTCATTACTACCTATTGGATAAATTTCTTTTATTGTTAAGGTAGAAGAAAAAAGAGAAATCTTAGAAGTTGTTTTTTCAATGCAAGAATAACTATTTAATTTATTTTCTACTTTTCGATTATTTATATCTATTTTAAATTGTTTCTCTTTTATATTTGCCATTTCAAGAATTTGACTTTTCGTTAAAAATACATTGCCCTTTATGGTAATGTTTTCAACTTTAGAAAAAGGAAGGAAAAAATAAGCAATTAAAACAGACCATAAAATCACAATAGTTAATAAACGTAAGAAAAAGTTTTTTCTTTTGGTAAGAAGATATTGATTGTGTAAATCATAAAAAGATTGTTCATTATTCACTTCTTACCACCCCTTTGTTAGTATATCTTATCATTTAAAATGATAAATTAGAAGACTTTAAAATAAAAAAATACCAGTTTCCTGATATTTTACCAAATTATTATTTCTTCTTCTAATATTTGTCCTGTTTGTTTATAAACTTCTTTTTTGACAAAATCTATTAAATCATTAACATCTTTTGCTGTACCATTATTATAATTTTCGATAATATTGCCGTGCTTCTCACTAATTCTTACCCCACCTATACTTTTTCCTTTTAAGCCGCATAAATCAATTATTTTCCCAGCACTTTCTCCATTTATATTTTTAAAAATACAACCAATATTAGGAAAAGAAGATTGTTTTTCTTTTCTTCTTTTTAGTTCATCTTTAACTATTTTTATCATTTCTTCTTTGTTTCCTTTTTTTAATTTAAAAGTTGCTTCTAAAATAATTAAATGAGGATTTTGCTTAAAAAAACTATCTCGATAGGAAAAAGACAAATCTTTCTTTTTATATTTAACAATTTTATTGTTGTTTAAACATTTTACCGATACTAAACAATCACTTATTGAAAAGCCACAACTTCCTGCATTGCCATAAATTGCCCCACCAACTGAAGAAGGAATACCAATTAAATATTCTAATCCTTGAAAATTATTATTTACACTTTCTAAAACTAAACTAGAAAGATTAGTTCCTGCTAAACACGTAAAAGCATTGCCTTTTCTAGTAATTTTGGAAAATTTTTGACCAAAATGAAAGACTATTCCTGAAAAAGTTTCATCACTAAACAAAATATTACTACCATTTCCAATTACTCGATATTCAATATTTTCTTTTTGACATATTTTTATCACTTTTTGTAATTCTGGAATACTTTCTACTTCATAGAAAAGATGTGAATTACCTCCTATTTTAAAGGTTGAATATTTTGACATCGAGATATTTTCTTTAATCTTTTTGTCCAATTTTATTTACCTCCTTAACAAAATTTGTTAGTGCTTTAGGATAAGATAATTTATAAGCATTTATTCGCATATTTATTAACTTTGAAGGATTATTTAAAAGTTCTTCGATTTTTTCTTTTAGTCTATCTTCATTTAATTCTTTTTCTTCTATCATTTCTGCTCCAAAAGAAGAAACATAATATGAAGCATTATAAAATTGATGATTATTAGCAACATAAGGACTAGGAATTATTAACATTGGAACTTTTAAAGCGGCTAATTCTTTTAGGGTTGTTGCTCCTGCTCGAGTAATGACTAAATCATATTTAGTAGCTTCAATAGGTAAATTTGGTAAAAATGGAAGTATCTTAACATTTTTACTAGAAATTTTTAAATCATTATTACCTTTTATAATCGTAAATTTTTCTTTGAAATCATATTTAGCAAACATTTTTTCCAAGATTTTATTAATGGAACTAGAACCTAAACTTCCCATTACGATAAGAATTGATTTTTCTTTATTTTTAATAGTTTCTACATTTTTTATTTCTTCACGTGGATTTCCTAAACAAAGAGTTTTCTTCCCTTTTAAAGAAGTAGAAGGAAAAGAAGTAATCGTTTTATAAGAAAAATGATGTAGTAATTTATTAGCTTTCCCTGGTATTAAGTTTTGCTCGTGAATAATGAATTTTACTTTTAAAAGATAACAGGCTAGTAAAAAACTAACCGAGATGTAATTACCAAATCCTATCGCTAAATCAAATTTTTCTTCTTTGATATATTTTTTACATTCCTTAATGTTTTTAAATATTTTCCATTTCTTGTTTTCGATATCAAAGCCTTTAAAGGTAATTGAATAATTTTTTAAAATTTCAGCTTCCATTTTTTTATTAGAACCAACAAAAATCACTTCATTATTTTCTTGTAGTTTTTCTGCTAAAGCCAAAGCAGGATAAATATGTCCTCCACTACCACCACTAACTATTGCTATTTTCAATTAAAAAATCACTCTCCTTTTTAGCGATATTAACAACAAGCCCCATTAAGAATAAAAGAATAATTAAAGATGTGCCACCATAAGAAATAAAAGGTAATGTTATTCCCGTAACGGGAAGCAAACCTACCACAACTCCTAAATTAATAATAACTTGAATTGATATTAAAGATGCTATACCAAAACTTAAAAACATTTCAAATTTATTAGGAGTTTTAATTGCCACTTTTAAAATGTAAATTATTAATAACGCAAAAGTTAAAATAAGCAAAAAGCCACCAATAAAGCCTACTTCTTCCACGATAATAGCAAAAATAAAATCAGTCTGAGGTTCGGGTAAAAAATAATGTTTTTGAATACTACTATTCCACCCTAATCCTAAAAATCCACCTGGGCCTATCGCTAACAAGGCTTGAATTGTTTGAAAACCACTTCCTAAAGGGTCGCTCCAAGGGTCAACAAAAGCATAAATTCTTTCAATTCGATATGGTTCACTAAAAATAATCAACAAAAGAGCTAAGAAAGCCATTACTCCAATTTTTAGGTAATTTTTCAAAGAAACTTTACTAATTAAAGTTAAAACAACAATCGTTCCTACCATTACAATTCCTGTTCCAAAATCAGGTTGTAGCATAATAATACCAAAGCCTAATAAGGTTAATAAAAGTAAAGGGCTAATACTTTTAAAAAAATGATGAGATGAAAAATAATGTTTTTCCAAATAATAACTGGAGTATAAAATCATTGTAACTTTAAATATTTCTGCAGGTTGAAATCCAACACCACCTAAAACAAACCAACTACGAGAGCCATTTTTTAAGGTTCCAACTCCTGGAATAAGGACTAAAACAAGTAAAATAAAAGAAATAATTAAAAGATGATTAACATATTTTTTGATTTTTTCCAAATCAATTTTAGAAGCCACAAAAAAGATAAAAACTCCAATTATAAAAAAGATAAGTTGCCTTTTAAAATAATAAAATTGGTCATTATAAAGATAAGTTGCCCAAATAGAACTGGAACTATAAATACTTACAATACCTATAAGGGATAAAACAAAAGTTAAAGTTGTAATGATAATAGCATTTCTCTTATTCTCTTTCATTAACATTCTCCTTGCATAACTTTTTAAAATAATTGCCTCTTTCTTGATAATTACTAAATTGGTCATAACTTGAAGTAGCAGGAGAAAATAAAACGACTTTTTTTCCTTTTAAATGCAAAAAGACATCTTTCATTACCTCATCTAATGTGTCAAACTTTTTTTCTGAATTAATTTTATTTTTGATTTCTCCATAAACATAAGGTTGATATTTTTCTAAAACAGTATAATCCAAATGTTTATCTTTGCCTCCAATTATTAAAACAACCTTTTTATGATAGACTTTTAAGGCTTTTAGTGTTGCCGCTACAGAAGTTGATTTAGAGTCATTTACAAATAAGACTTTTTGATAAGTCAAAACATTTTCTAAACGATGTTCAAGAGGTGTAAAATTATATAAAACCTTTCTTACTTTTTTTATTTTGACTTTTAAAACAGAAGCAATAAAACAAACAACTTTAACATTTTCATAATTATGTTTTCCTTTTAAAAGTAATTTATGTTTTCTTATTCTGGGTTTATAAGAAGATAAGTCTATATAATGATGTTTTCTATCTACAACTTTCTTTATTTCTCGATTGTTAAAAAAAGTTAAAGAAAAATCATTTTCATTTTGATTTTTAAAAATATTTAGTTTTGACTTATAATAATATTCCAAATCATAAACGCTATCTAAATGATTAGGAGTTAAGGAAGTTAAAACAGCAATGTCTAAATGAAGTTTTTGGATATTTTCTAATTGAAAACTTGATAATTCTAAAACCACAATATCGCCACTTTTTAATAAATCAATGATTGAAATAAAAGGAATACCTATATTACCTGCTTTATAAACGGTATATTTTTCTTTTAAAACCGCTGTTAATAACTCTACGGTAGTCGTTTTTCCATTACTACCAGTTACTCCAATAAGTTTTACATTTTTAGGTAAATAACGATAGGCAAATTCAATTTCACTTATCATAGGAATTTCTTCCTTTTGCAAATATTGATAAAAGGAAGAAAATACACTTATTCCAGGACTTCTAATTACAAATTCAAAATCTTCTTTTTTTATTTTTTCTAATTCAATAGTGCTTTCATCTTCTTTTTCCGTAAGAATTTCGTATTGATAATGCTTTTTCTTTAAAAAACTTTCGACGGCTTTTCCCGTTAATCCATAACCTAAAATTAGAATTTTTTTCATACTAAAACACCTGCTACAATGGCGATAAGGGAAAAAATAATTCCTACCAACCAAAAGACCATAACTACTTTCCATTCTGCCCAACCTTTTTTCTCAAAATGATGATGAATAGGGGTCATTAAAAATACCCTTTTTCCCGTAGTTTGAAAAGAAATAACTTGAATGATAACGGAAACTGTTTCAACAACAAAAATCATTCCTGCTAAAAAAAGAATAAAAGGTTTATTTAAAATAATGGTACTTATTCCTAACAATGCTCCTAAAGGTAAAGAACCAACATCTCCCATAAAAATCTTAGCAGGGTGCATATTAAAACATAAAAAGCCTAATAAAGAGCCAATTTGGCACATCAAAAATAAAGATAAAGAATAATGATTATAAATTAAAGAAAGCATCATAAAAGGAAGAAGGGCAATAATATGTAGACCAGATGCTAAACCATCTAAGCCATCAGTTAAGTTAAAAGCATTAGAACTTCCTAAAACGATAAAAATGATCAAAGGAATAGTAAAAATTCCAAAGGTAAAATCTTTATTGTTAATTTCAAAAGATAAATAATCGGTAAGGGAACTATTTTTACTAAGAACTACTAAACTCCAAACAACAATTAATGTTTCCAATAAAAGTCGTAGTTTACCACTTATTCCACGATACGATTTAAACTTTAATTTAACAAAATCATCAAGAAAACCAACAAGGAAAAATCCTAAATAGATAATTAAAATTGTGAGTATTTCTTTATCTATTACAAACTTGTTAAAGAGTAAAAAACTGCTTATTGTAGCCACTACGATAGAAATTCCACCCATTGTAGGAGTTCCACTTTTTAAAATATGATTTTCTAAATAATCTCTTTCTTGTTGTCCTTCTTTACTCCTTTTAATCTGTTTTTTGACCAAAAAAGTTGCGAATACAAAAGAAAATAATAAAGCCCCTAATAAAAATAAAAATTCTAATGTTTTTCTATCCATTTTTTTACGATATCCTTATCATTTAAAGGTATTTTTTGATTTCCAATAGTCAAAGTAGTTTCGTGTCCTCGTCCTAATATTAAAAGAACTTCACCTTTTTTTAGACTAGACAAAGCTAATTCTATCGCTTTTTTACGGTCATATTCCCTTATTACTTGACAATCTTTAATTCCCTTTTCAATATCTTTAACAATTTCTTTTTCATCTTCATCTCTTACATTATCATTAGTTAAATAAATTACATCAGCATAAGAAGAAGCAAGACTACCCATTAAAGAACGCTTTCCTTTATCTCGATTACCGCCACAACCAAAAACTACTTTCAATTTTTTATGTTTTAAATGATTTGCTTCTTCCAAAACTTTACTAAAAGCATCTGGAGTATGAGCAAAATCGACGATTATATAATTATGATGATATTTAATTAAATCCATTCTTCCATTTACACTAGGCAATGATGATATTTTCTTCAAAACATCTTTTTGTTTTTGATGTAAACAAATGGTGGTATAATAAACTGCTAAAAGATTATAGACATTGAATTTTCCAATTAATGAAGAAGTTAATTTTCCCCCTTCAAAAGCAAAGGAAATATGATGATGATATTTTAGTTTTGTTACCTGATTTTCAATAATACCATAATAGTAAATACTTGCTTTACAATCCTTTATCATCATTTTATGATAATTGTCATCTTTATTAATGATAGCAAAACTATCTTCTCCTAAATTATCAAAAAGTTTTTTCTTACAAAGAGCATAATTTTCCATAGTTTGATGATAATCTAAATGGTCTTGAGTTAAATTAGTAAAAATTGCTCCTTTAAACTTAATTCCTTTAACCCTATCTTGAGAAAGAGCGTGTGAACTCACTTCAATAAAAACATATTCAATTCCTTTTTCACTGGCTTCTTTGATAAGAGATAACGTTTTTGTCAAAGAAGGAGTAGTGTTTTTTAGTAAAACTTCAACATTATCATAAAAAGCCCCCAAAGTACCAATATACATACTTTTATGACCTAAACTATTAAAAAGGTTATATAAAGAAAACGCTATTGTTGTTTTACCATTAGTTCCCGTTACTCCAATTATCGATACTTTTTCACTTATATTATTATAAAAATAATGAATTAATTTATCATAATCATTTTTTAAATTTTCAAGATAAATTATTTTCTTATTACTACATTTAAAATTTGTTAAAACAACAATGTTTTTTTTCAATAAATCTTTTGTTAAATACAAAGAATTAAAGCAAATATAAAGACATTCATCTTCTACTTCACGACTATCTAAGGTTATTTTTTTAATCTTAAAATCTTTCTTAGTTTGATAATTAACAACTTCTAATAATTCTTTTAATTTCATAATTCACCTCTATCAATCAATTATATGAAATAAAAAGGACTATTAGACTAAATAAGCATTATTCTTTATTAAATTTATTCAAATATGGATAGTACAAATACCACGATGTTTCCCTTATTGGATAAATCGTTCCATTACTAAAATACAATAACAAGGCTGGCTTAATGTTATGATATTCTTCTACATATTCATACTTAATTAATTTACCTTCGTGAATATGTTTTTTGATATTATTATGATATGAATAATACAATTAAATCACCTTTTATATTATGGGAAGAAATGAAAAAAATATAAAATTATACAAATTTTATTAAATGGAAGGTATAATATTGTTATCTAAAAAATAATATGGAGGAAAAAAATGAAAAAATGCAAGACTTTTAAATTAAGTGATACTTCTCTTTCTTTTGTTGAAAAATACGCTTTAAAGGAATTGAATATTAATTCTAAAATCAATCAAGAAAAGATAGAAGAAATACTAAAATTTGCTGTTGATTGTGAATTAAATATGATTGATGAAAATGGAATGGATAAAGATTTTCCATATCCAGAAAAAGAAAGGGATATCCTAGGAGATTATTTTGTTAGTGAAGTATCTGGTAAAGAAGCAAATAATATTTTTGTTGATTTAGAAGATTTGAATACTAGACTAGATTTAAAATAACATTTTTTAAACATAAAAGGCGGTAAATCATTATCGCCTTTTTATAATGTTTTTAAATTAAAACAAATATTGACATTGAAAACTTTCATTACTATAATAGTTCTAAATAGAACAATTTAGGAGGCATTATGATTTTTTGGGAAAGACAAAAAGTATTAACTTCATTTTATGAAAAAATGACAAAACCTATCTGTGAAAAATATGATTTAACTCAAATGGAATATGATATTATAATGTTTTTACACAACAACCCTCAGTACAAAACAGCTTCTGATATCATTAGAATGAGAAAATTAACTAAATCTCACGTTTCGGTAGGAGTAAACGAATTAGAAAAAAAAGGTTATATTAAAAAATCTTACGCTAATGGAAATAAAAAAAGTTTGATTTTAGAAATCACAGAAAATGCTAATAATCTTATTAAAGAAGGAGAAAAAACTCAATTATTATTTGCTCAACTTCTTTTTGAAGGTTTTAGTAAAGAAGAAATTGAACTTTTTAGAGAAATGTTTTCACGAATTTGTGAAAATGCTAATAAATTTTAACTAGTAAAAAAGGAGAAAAAAATGAAAATATTAATTACTATTTTAGTTTGTTTTTTAGCTGGTGCTGGTGCAGGAATTGGAACAGGATTTGCAGGAATGAGTGCTGCTGCTATAATCGGTCCAATGCTAATTACATTTTTGGACATACCTGCCTATCAAGCGGTAGGAATTGGACTTGCCAGTGATGTACTTGCTAGTGCTGTTAGTGCGTGGACATTCAAAAAAAATAAAAATTTAGATATTAAAAATAGTTTAGTATTATTATTTACTGTTGTTATTGTAACTATAATTGGAAGTTATATTGCCACTTTCTTACCAGAGCAAACAATGAGTGGAGTAATGCAAATTGCTCTTATCTTCTTAGGACTAAAATTCATAATTGTTCCTGTTAAAACTACCAAAGAAGAAATGCAAAATGTAAGTAAAAAACAAAGGATAATCAAATCCATTATTGGTGGGGTTGCTATAGGTCTTGTATGTGGAATGGTTGGAGCAGGTGGAGGAATGATGCTTCTACTTATTCTTACAAGTTTTCTTGGCTATGAAATGCACATTGCCGTTGGAACAAGTGTCTTCATAATGACATTTACTGCCCTAACAGGTAGCGTAAGCCATTTTGCAATGGGAGATTTTCCTGATGTAACTTGCCTTATTCTTTGTGTCATCTTCACTTTAATATGGGCTAGAATTGCTGCAGTTATTGCTAACAAAGCTAACGCTAAAACTCTTAATAGAATTGTCGGAATTGTTATGATTTTAACCAGTGTAGTTATCCTTTTAGTAAATTATCTTTAATAAGTAAAAAATACCTAAAAATTTCTTAGGCGTTTTTTTATAACAAGTTTAAAATTACAAACTATTTTTCAATACAAAATAAGGCATATAATGGTATTGATTTAATTCCATTTTCAAAGCCAAAATTCTTTAATGACAATCGATATTTATATTTAGGAGAATATCTACTTTCATAAACGGATAAACTTCTTGAACGAGTGTTGTCTGCTGATTTAACTTCAATAGGAATAATATCTTCTCCTATCCTTGTAATAAAATCAATTTCTGCTTGGTTCCCACTTGTCCAATAATACAAATCAAATCCACTTGATGTGAGTTGATTGAAAACATAATTTTCCGTTAAACCACCTTTAAAATTTTGAAGTAAAATGTTATCACTTAAAATATCTTCAAAGTGAATATCTTGACTTGCACAACAAAGTCCTACATCATTCATATAAAATTTAAAATCCGTTAATGACTTGTAAGCATTAAGAGGTAAAGTAATTTGCTCAATACGGTATAATTGACTTGCTACTCCCGCTAGACATAACCATTCTATTGCACTTTCAAATTCAGAAGCTCGACCACCAGATTTGATATATTTATATTGAAACTTTTTATTTTCTTTAGAAAGTTGTGTACTTATATTTTTATATATAATCTTTGTTTTGGGAATTTCGGATTGTTTATTGTATTTACCCATATCATTTTGATAAGATTCCAAAATACTGAGTTGAGATATTCTTGCCATTTCAGTATTTTTATTTTTAATATAATTTTCAACCACTTCAGGCATACCACCAATGTATAAATATTCTTTATAATAATCTATCGCACGTTCGTGAAAAAGCATTGCTAAAGGCTTATTATCTTTGTAACACTCTTTAATTTGTTCTATTAAATATGTTTCACCTTTAGCAAGTAAATATTCTTCAAAATCCATTGGATACATAGTTAAAAATTGCACTTTTCCAACTGGAAATGAAAAATTACCACGATTAACACTAATACCAAGTAAAGAGCCAAGGGCGATAATATGATATTCGTTAGCTTCTTCGTTAAAATATTTTAATGAAGTAATCGCTTGAGGACAAGCTTGAATCTCATCAAAGATAATTAAGGTATTACTTGGTAAAATTTCTTTTCTTTTATAATTTTCCAATTTACGAATAATATTTATAGGATTTAAATCACTAAAAAAATCTTCTAACCCTTTTTCTTTTTCAAAATTACAATAAATATAATTTGTATATTCTTTTCCTGCAAAATAATTGACAATATAAGTTTTTCCTATTTGCCTTGCACCTTGTAATATTAAAGGCTTCCTTAATTCGCTATTTTTCCATTTTAACAAGTTTTGATAAATTTTACGTTCCATAAATTATCCTCCTGTCAACCTTATTATAAAGTATCAATGTATAAAAATCAAATTATTTTACATTTTTTCATAGATAATTTATTGCGTTTTTTACATTTTTTGGCATTTAACCTGTTTTATTACCCTAAAACAAGTAAAATATTACTTCCTTCATCGACAAAGTTACCAGCCTGTGGTAATTGGTCTACTACCGTATTTCCTTCTCCAAAAAAAGTAAAAGTTAAGCTACTTGATTTAACATTATTTTTTTCTTTTCCAATAAAAGAAGGTATCTCTACTTGTTTTATATCTAGCCAAGTATAATTTTTTGTTAATTCATTTTTTTGTTTTTTAATATTCATATAAGGTAAAATATCACTTAACATTTTATTCATTATCGGGCCAATGGTAGTACCACCATATTGAATAGTACTTTTAGGAGAATCCATAGCAACATATAAAATTATCTCAGGGTCATTTATAGGAGCAATGGTAATCATTGATAAAATATATTCTGTATCTGAGTATTTTCCGTCCACCACTTTTTGAGAAGTTCCCGTTTTCGATCCAATCCTGTACCCTTCTATATAAGCTTTTCTCCCACTTCCAAGTGCCGTTACGTGCTCTAAAGCATCTCTCATTAAAGAAGAAGTTTCTTGACTAATAACTTTATCTTTAATAGTAGTATTTCTTTGATAAATTATATCATTAGTGCTTGTATGAATGATAGATTTTACAATATATGGTTCTAATAAGTAGCCACCATTTACCAAAGCTGCATACGCTCTTACAAGTTGAATAGCAGAACTTGAAATACCTTGTCCAAAAGAAGAAGTTGCTTGTTCTAAAGCTCCATAGTTTTCTTTGTCAAATAAAATTCCCGTAGTTTCACCGACAATATCAATTCCTGTTTTGCTTCCAAATCCAAATTTGGTTATATATTCATACATTTTATCATTTCCTAATCGATTGCTTATTTCCACCATTCCAGGATTAGAAGAATTTTGTAAAACTTCCAAGAAAGTTTGTAACCCGTGTCCACCTTTTTTCCAAGATTTTATCGTAAATCCTTCAACATTTACGGTTCCTGAATCATAATATGTATCCTTGTACATATTAAACTTTCCTTCTTCTAAACCCGCTGCAAAAATAATACTTTTAAAAGTAGAACCTGGTTCAAAACTTTTCCAAACAGGTAGATTTTGATTATAAATAGAACTATCATAATCTTGATAATTGTTAGGGTCATAATTTGGATATGAAGCGATTGCTTTTATTTCTCCAGTTTTAGGATTCATTGCAAGGGCTAAAATTGACTCTGGATTATATTTTAAATAAGCATTCGACAATTCTCTTTCGACAATTTCTTGAATTCCTAAATCGATTGTTAATTGTAAGGACATTCCACTACTTGGAAAAACAATTTCACTTGCATAAGAGCCAAACAAACCACCTTTAGCGTCCATTATATAATTTAAACTACCATTTTGACCTTTTAAATAAATTTCATATTTATTTTCAATTCCTGCTAAACCTTGATTATCAATACCAACAAATCCTAAAGTATGCGATAAAAGAGTAGAATAAGGATAATATCTTTGACTGTCTTGAACTAAATAAACGCCTTTTAAATTTAAAGATGAAATTGTTTTAGCTTGACTAGTAGATATTTGTTTTCCTTCAGGATAAATTCTAACAATAGAGGCCTTTTTAGTTATCTTTTTATATATAGTTTCATAATCTGCTCCTAAAATAGAAGACAAATACTTCGCTGTTGTTTGTTTATCTTCTATTTGAAAAGGAATTACCGCTACCGACATAACAGGTGTATTAACTACTAAAGGAGTTCCATTACAATCATAAATAATTCCTCTGGAAGCTTCTATAGGAAAACTTCTTTGCCAACTTTCTAAGGCTTTGGTAGCTAATTGATTACTTTTATATAATTGTAAATAAGCTAATTTTAAGGAAATTATAGATAAGGCACTAATAATAATGATTTTAAAAATTTTAATACGAAAAACACTTTTATATTCTAACAAGCTTATCACCTAAATCAATATATGAAATAGACAATTTTTTTAGTATTTTATTGCTTAAAAAAAAGACACCATTGTGTCTTTTTAATCATTATTTGTTTTCATAATGGTATCTTTTAAATGACTATATTCTTTATTTAAGTCATTGTTTTCATTTAAAAGAGCTATATTTTCTCTCTCCAAAGAAGTATTAGCAGTAACCATTTTATTAGTGGAAGGTTTTACTAAAGTAAGTGTTACAATCATTAAAACGACACTTAAAAGGCCTAAATATCTAGCGATATAATCAAATTTAGTTTTGTTTTTTCTTTTAATGATTTTGCTCATAACAATCACTCCTTCACTCTTTCAATAATTCTTAACTTAGCACTATGAGAACGATTATTTTCTGCTAATTCTTTCTCACTTGGTAAAATTGGTTTTTTATTAATTAATTTAAATTTTGCTTCTTCTTGATTTAATAAAAATGGCTGATTTTTATTCCATTTTATAGTGGAAACTTCATTAAAGATTTCCTTTACTATCCTATCTTCTAGAGAATGAAAGGTAATAACAACACATCTTCCACCAACTTTTAATAAATCCAAAGCTTCTTTTAGGGCTTTTTTTAAAACTTCTAACTCTTGATTGACTTCAATTCTTATTGCTTGAAACACTTTTTTTGCTGGGTGTTTATCCTTTAAATCTTTCTTTGGATAACAACTTTTAATAATATCTACCAATTCAAATGTCGTTTCGATTGGTTTTTCTTTTCTTACCTGTACTATTTTAGAAGCGATACGATTACCATATTTTTCTTCGCCATATTGATAAAATATTTTACTTAGTTTTTCAAATGGATAAGTATTTACTACTGTATAAGCATCTAATTTAGAAGTAGTATCCATACGCATATCAAGTCGTGCGTTTTCTCGATAAGAAAAGCCTCTTTCTTTAGTATCAAGTTGAACCGATGAGACACCTAAATCAAAAAGAATACCATCTATTTTTTCTATTCCTATTTTTTCTAATTCTTCTTTCAAATAAGAAAAATTTCGATGTATCAAATCTATTTGGGGAGTTAGATTTGATAACTTTTGTTTTGATGCCTCAATCGCAACTTCATCTTGGTCAAATCCTATCAAATGACCTTTTTCTCCTAATTGGCTACATATTTTAGAACTATGTCCAGCACCACCAATAGTAGCATCAACATAAATTCCATCACTTTTGATATTTAATCCTTCCAATACTTCATTTAACAAAACACTGTAATGATTAAACATTGTTTTCACCCATTTCTAACTTTTCTGCTATTGACTCAAAATCTTCACTAGCACTCTCATAATAAGAATCCCATCGATCTTTAGACCATATTTCAATATGATCAAGACTTCCTATTATGACGCATTCTTTGCTTACTCCCGCTTCTTTTAGTAAATTTGAAGGAAGATTAATACGACCTAATTTATCAAATTCACATTCACAAGCACTACCTACGATTACTCTAATATGTTTTCTAGCATCAATTCGATTAGTAGGTAATTTATTCAAACTGGTTAAAAAGGTTTCCCATTCTGATGTTGCATAAATTGATATACAACCATCAAACCCTTTGGTAGCTACAACAACTTCTTGAAGTTTTTCTCGAAATTTAGCAGGAATGATAATACGTCCTTTAGTATCAAGATTATGATTAAATTGACCCATAAACATATCAATCACCCACTTTCTACCACTTTTTACCACTTCTTGCCATTATTATATATAATAATTAAGTGTTTGTAAAGACCTTATTAAAAAATAGCACAAAAAAAAGACCACTTTTTTAAAATGGTCATTGTAGTATTAAATAAATATTTATATTGATTAAAAATATAAAACTACATTTTTTGGGATTGTAATCCAAAAACTTTCATTTTTTAATATAATGTGAAAATCAAATAAACATAGCCATATATAGAGGTAAAGTAATTTTAGTATCACTTACGCCTATATTTCCATTTATAAATTTATAAGCATAAGGTGGTTTATATTCACTAATAAAATTATTTAGAGAAACGCTTGAACCATTACCTGACTTAACTTCTACAGGGATAATTTGAGAATTCTTAGTGATTAAAAATTCAAGTTCTTGACTATTGTTATCTCTTTTATAGTAATGAAGTTTGTAGCCTCTTTGAATTAACATATTGCAGACTAAATTTTCATAAATACCACCTTTGGCTGAACTTGTAAGTGTATTATCTAAAATTGGAGCCTTAATATCAAAACCATACATTGCGCAAAGAAGACCAATGTCGTTTAAATAAATTTTGAAATAATCATCTTTTGAATAAGCATCAAGTGGAAGAACTGGATTTGAAACATTATTAACAGGAATAACAAGATTTGCATCTATAAGCCATTGAATACTATCACCAAATTTTCTAGAAGTTGAGCCTTTTTCGACAACGGAATATTGAAATTTCTTATTTTCCTTTGCAAGTTGCTTTGAAATTGAATTGTAACATTTCCTAATTTTTGGTTTATCAATAGTTTCAGCATATTTTGTTATGTCTTCATCATAATCAAAAATAATTTTATCTTGTGCTTTTTGAACTTCACTAAAATTATTAGTTTTAATAAAAGTATTGACGACATCTGGCATTCCACCAACAATGATATATTCTCTTAATTTTCTAAACATTTCTTCATTAATGCCATTTTCAACTTTTTCTAGTTTTTCAAAATGTTCTTTTATGTAAGAAATTGAATTTTCATTAAAACCCGTAGCCCACAAAAATTCTTCAAAATCAAGTGGATACATAGTAAGTTGTCTTTCATATCCAACAGGAATAGATGGAACAGATTTATATCTTATTCCTAAAAGTGAACCTGAAGCAATAACATCATAGGTGTTATCAATAGCAAGAAATTTAAGTGCAGTTCTAGCATTTGGACATTCTTGAATTTCATCAAGAAAAATTAATGTATTTGGAACAAGTTTTAAATTTGGAATGTAAATTGACATTTTTTTATAGATTTCTGAGGCTTCAAGACTACCTTCAAAAATGTTTTTAAGACTTGGATTGCTATAGAAATTCAAATAAATATAATTATCGTAATAATTTTTACCAAATTCTTCAATTATATAGGTTTTTCCGACCTGCCTTGCACCTTTAATGAGAAGACATTCTTTGTTTTTAGTGTTTTTCCAATTAATCAAATCTTTTAAAATTTTTCTTTTTAACATATCTTACCTCTCTTATGATTACATAATATCATTAAAATATGTAGAAAATCAAGCACTTGCATATTTTTGGACTGTGTTTTTTTAATTTTTGCATATTTTTAGACTGTGTTTTTTTAATTTTTGCATATTTTTAGACTTTGACAATAAAAAAGTATGATATTTTGATACAATACCATACTAAATTTTCATTGAAATTTTCCTTAAACTGTTTTTTCTTCTTTTACTTCTTTAATCAAATCTTTATTCTTCACAATCAATAAAACTATTAATCCTAAAATTAGATTAATATAGTAGGTGAAAAATCTCCAAACTAAGATTGCTGCCTTTATCATTACTTCATCGGTTATAACAAGTGAATAAAGAAGATAGAAAATCATTTCACTTGCTCCTGCTCCTCCAGGAATTGGTATAATCCATAAACAAAAGACAATAACCATTGCATAGACTAAACAAACAATATAATCTGCAAAAACAAAATTTCCTTTTGAAAGGAACAAATATATCAAATATGGCAATGAATAAGTAACAATAGCCCTTATAAAATGAACTACCATAATTTTAATCGTTTGTTCTTTATTTTCAAAAAGCATTGAAGAATTAGAAACTATATTATTTAAAGAAGTTCTAAGTTTATTTTCTATTTCATTGATATCTTTTTTTCTTAAAAATATTTTTGAAAATTTTAGACATATTTTAACTACATATTCGTGAAGTTTTCTAAATTTAATAAGAAGAATTAAGCCTGATGAAAATAAAACATTAATTCCTGATACTAAATAAATGAATAAATTAATATTAATTGTTTTATCAGAAACCACTATTTCAACAGGATTAAAACCAATATAAATTGAAAGTAATATACATAAAATAGTTACTACAAATTGATATGATGTTCCTTCTACATAAGAAATTACAACTCCGTCTTTAACTGTTATTTTTTTCTTATTATACATATATAAAACTCCAAATTGATAACCTACTTTAAAAGGTGTGATTCCTGAAAAAAGACTTCCGACAACACTAGTTTGTGTTCCGTCTTTAATGGAAAAATCCTTGTTAAAATGATTAGCAACTATTTTTAGTAAATAGCCACTGCTTATAATTAAAGCAGCTACAATAAGAACTAAAACTAACAAATTCCAAAATTTAAGATTTCCTATTAATTTCATTACCTCAAAAAAAGAATCTTTGATAACTAAATATGAAACAACTATACAAATAATTGTTAAAATAATTGCTTCTATAACAAATTTGATAACCTTTTTCTTTTCCATTTTTTAACCTCTAAAAAAAGAACTATTGCTAGTTCTTACATCTTCCTATTTTACTTTTCTTCCATCGTAATAACCACAATGCTTGCATAAAGTATGAGGTTTAATCATTTCTTTGCAATTAGGACATTCAACTAAAGTTGGAGCCGTTAAATTATCGTGTGTTCTTCTTTTATCTCTTGCAGTTTTAGATACTCGTCTTGCTGGTACAGCCATATTTGACACCTCCTTGAAATTATTACTAACTCTTTTTTTCTTAAAGTAACGGATACATTATATAATAATGACAATTTTAAGTCAAATTATTTATTAGTTTTTCACATTTATTTGTGTACTTTTCAAGACCAAAATCATAAAAAGCTTGATAACATAAGAAGTTTTTTCTAGTTTAAGTGGAAAATTATTGTTCTCTATGGTATTATTTTTTCAAGTAAGGTGAGTGCTTTGAGTAGAATTATTAAAACTAATATAACTTTAAATACTAGAGATTTAGGAGGACTTAAAACTACCGAAGGATTTAGAACTTCTAAAAATGTTTTTATTCGTTCTGATAATCTCGCTTATAATGAAGATAGTATTTATTCCTTATATGATTTAGTTAAAAAGCAACATCTTAAAACCGTAATTGACTTAAGAGTATCTGTTGAAGTTGAAGGAATGATTTCGGCTTCTAGCATCTATAAAGGTCTTGATTATCATCATCTCTCACTTGTTAACTATATGCCCTTGGGATATGGTATTCCAACAGGACACAATTATCACTCTTTAAGTGATTGGTATATTGAAATTATTGAAAATTCTAAAAAAGAAATAAAAGTTATTATTGAAACAATCGCTAAAGCCAAAAAAGGTGCTATTTTGTTTAATTGCACTATGGGAAAAGACCGTACTAGTATCCTTGCCTGTATTCTTCTTTTAATCGCTAAAGTTGATAAAAAAACAATCGCTAAAGACCACGCATTAAGTAATAAAAATGTTGCTTCTGCTTATGCTCCATATCTTCATGCTTTAAAAAAAGACCAATTAATTTTTACGAATGTTACTTATCAAGATATGATTAGATTAATTGATTACATTAACGAAAAATACCATAACATAGAAGGCTTTTTAGCTCAATGTGAGGTTGATAAAAAAGATATCAAAAAAATATATAATCGTTTTGTCGATAAAAGGAGTAAAAAATGAAAGCTGTTGGAATTATAGTCGAATATAATCCTTTTACAAATGGACATTTATATCATTTAAAACAAACAAAATTATTAACTAATGCTGATGTTGTAATCGCCATAATGTCTTCTTCTTTTGTTCAAAGGGGAGAACCTGCGATTATAAGTAAAGAAGAAAGGGTAAGAATGGCTTTAGAGGCTGGTATTGATTTAGTTGTCGAATTACCTTTTTTGTATTCTGTCCAAAATGCTGATTTTTTTGCTTTTGGAGCTTTAAATATTTTATCCTCTTTAGGAGTTGAAACAATAGTGTTCGGCTCTGAAACAGGCAATACAAAGGATTTTTTAGCAAAATATGATTCTTCATCAATAATACAACCTCATTTAGACTTCTTAATCAAAGATTACATTAATGAAGGATTGTCATATCCTGTGGCTTTTAATAAAGCTTTAAAAGAAATAGATTGTTTTCAATTAGAAACTCCCAACGATATATTAGGATTTGCTTACCAAAATGTTATCATTAAAAATAATCTTCCTTTAAAAATTGAAACTATTAAAAGAGAACAAGATTACAAAGATGATACCCTAAAAGAAATGGCAAGTGCTTCTTCTTTAAGAAAAGCTTTAAAAGAAGGAAAAAGTATTCAAGGATATACACCTTTTCCAAATTTAGAAAATCTTCATTTTTTAGAAGATTATTTTTCTCTTTTAAAACATCTTTTAATTACTTCTTCGCCAAAGCAATTAGCTTCCCTTCATTTAGTGGAAGAAGGGGTCGAATATCTTTTTAAAAAGAAAATCTTAGAAAGTAATAATATGTCTGATTTTATTCAAAAATGTGTTTCTAAAAGATACACTGTTGCTAGAATAAAAAGAATAATAATCCATATTTTAGTTCAAACTGACAAAGAAGAAGTTAAAAAATATTTAAGAGAAAAACCACCTTATGCAAGAATATTAGGAATTAATAAAAAAGGAGAAGAATATCTCAAAGATAAAAGAAAAGATATCACTATCCCCGTGTTAAGTAGATTTGAAGGAAAAAAATATCCTTTATTAAATTTAGAAAGAAAAGCCACTTTCTTATATTTCTATAATCATAAAAATCAAGATGAAGAATATGAAAAAGAACTTTATCTTTACCCTATAAGAAAAAAAGACTAAAATATTAATCGGAGGTATTTATGAAAAGTTTTTTTAAAGATTTTAAAAAGTTTATTTCTCGTGGTAATGTTTTAGATTTAGCTGTCGCCGTTGTAATGGGCAATGCTTTTACCGCTATCGTAAACAGTTTAGTACAAAGCATAATAATGCCGTTTATCTGTGCTATATTTGGACAAAATAGTGTTTCTGATTTAGCCTTTACTCTTAATGGTTCTAAAATTCCTTATGGAGTATTTATTCAAGCTATCATCGATTTCTTACTAATCGCGTTTACTTTATTTGTAATGTTAAGAATTCTTATGAACGCTAAAGGACTTTCAAATAAAATAGTTAAAGAAATGCCAAATAAAGAAGAAAGAAAAGAACTTAAAGAAAAAGGTATTGATTTAAAAAACAGAAAAGCTGTTGTAGAAGCTACTAAAGAATTAAGAGAAAGTAAAATTGTTAAAGAAGAACCAAAACCAACCACAGAACAAATATTAACTGAAATACTTGCTGAAATTAAAAAGAAATAAATTTTGAACTCTAAGAAAAAAAGTAGACATCTTGGATTAAATTCCATATGTCTACTTTTATTGGCTCTTTAAATTCTGGGGTGGTTAAAAAAAATAAGGCAAGCACTCTAAAA